>NZ_JXSL01000020.1:300000-541957 GCF_000829825.1 Paramagnetospirillum magnetotacticum MS-1
ACCGGAATCTGCCACGCGCCCAATGCGGGCGGAACCGAGCGTCGCGCGGTTCCCTCTCCCATGGGCGACGAGGGGCAGTCGGAAAACGACGGATGCTGCCTGGTGTGTCAGGCTGCGTCGCAGGCGAAAGGGGCTTTGCCGTCCCCGACCTTCACAGTACCCACCGCAGGTACGGCAGGGCTTCGCATCGCCGCGACCGCTTCGTCACGCATCGACGGGCAGGCATCCCGCCACCATTTCGCCCGGGGACCTCCGGCCATTGCGGCCTGACGTCGCCTTTTCGGCCACATCCAGATACTCTGTCTTCACGTTCCGCCCCATGTTCAAAGTGGGGGCGGTGGCGTCCGTTATTCCGACCGGAGATTGCCGTTATGAAGTCCATTGCCATTGCCGCCGCCCTTTTTCTGGGCCTCGCCGGCCAAGCCGTCGCCGCCGATATCGAGGTGGCCAATCCGTTCATGCGGGCGGCTCCCATGACCGGCGGCACGGGGGCCGCCTTCATGACCATCCACAATCACGGCGCCGCCGACCGACTGGTCTCGGCCCAGGCCGAGATCTCCAAGAGCGTCGAACTGCATACCCATGTGAAGGACGGCGACATCTACCGCATGCGCAAGGTCGAGGCCCTGGCCCTGCCTGAACATGGTTCCGCCGAGCTGAAGCCGGGCGGCGACCACATCATGTTCATCGGTCTCAATGCCCCGGTGAAGGAAGGCTCCACCGTGGCCTTGACCCTGACCTTCGAGAAGGCGGGCAAGGTGGTGGTGCAGGTGCCGGTGCAGTCGCCCGGCGCCATGGCCCCCGGCGGCGCCATGCCGGGCGGCATGATGCAGCATCACGGGCATAATTAGGACAGCGGGAAAACTCTCCCAACCACCTTTTTCCCAACCACCTTTTTCCCAACCACCTTTTTCATCGTCTTTCATCGTCACCCCCGCGCAGGCGGGGGTCCATGTTGAGGCGAAGTCTGTCGCCAGACATCACAGGCTGCGCAGGCTGACGCATGGATTCCCGCTTTCGCGGGAATGACGGTGGAATTTCGAGGGTTTCCCTGGCCCATTATCGGGGCTTCCTCTTACGGAGCCGTCCCCAGCCTGACCGGGGGCGGCTCCATATCGGCCGAGAGGCGCTTTCCCGCCGCCAGCGCGTCCATCAGGCGGGCGGCCTGGGCTCCGTCCCATTCGGCGGCGCCGATATAGCGGGCGATCTCGCGCCCCTGGGCGTCGATCAGCAATGTGACCGGCAAGGCCGCCGCGTCCAGCTTTTCCGCCGCCACGCGATTCTCGTCGGTGCGGATGTCCAGATTCTTGATGCCCAGCCGGGCGAAGGTGTTGACCACCGCCACCTTGCCGCCGCGGTCCAGCGACAACGCCACCAGCGCGACGCCCTTGGATTCGAGGACGGGTTTCAGCCGGTCCAGGGCGGGCAGTTCCGCCACGCAGGGCATGCACCAACTGGCCCACAGATTCAGCAGAACCGGCTTTCCCTTCAACAGGTCCAGTCCGGCGGGCCGGGAGTCCGCGTCGCGGATGTCCATGGCGGGGACCGGCCTGGGCTGATCATGGATGATCAGGCCGCGCAGCCCCTTGGGCGCCGCCCAGGCGGGAAGGGTGGCCAGCAGGGCCGAGGACAGAAGGAAGGCCCGGCGCTTCATGTCTAATTCTCCGCCTTGCGTGGCGTCAGATAGGACCGCACCCGTTCGGCCACCCGGTCGGGGGCGGCGAGATGGGGCAGGCGGGCCAGGAAATTGCCCTCGCGATCCATGATGTAGATATTGGCGCTGTGATCCACGGAATAGACGTTGGGGTCGGCTCCCTCGGGCTTCTGGCGCTCAAAGCGGACCTTGAAGTTGCGCGCCGCGGCGGCCACCTGCTCGGTCGTGCCGGACAGGCCGGTGATGTCGGGGAAGGCGTTCAGATATTCCTTGAGATGGGCCGGGGTGTCGCGCTCGGGATCAACCGAGACGAACAGCACAGCCACCTTGGCGCGATCGGCGCCCAACAGATCCAGCGTCGCCGACAGGGTGTTGAGGGTGGTGGGGCAGATGTCGGGGCAGAAGGTATAGCCAAAGGTGACCAGCCGGACCTTGCCCCTGTAACTCTCGTCCGAGACCAGCCGCCCATTCATGTCGCTGAGGATGAAATGCCCGGTAACCCTGGCTTCCTCCTGGGCGTGGGCTGCCGGAATTGCCGTCAGGCAGATCAGAAGTATCAGCAACAGCCGCCGCATATCCGTCGTTTCCTTCATCCATCCAGGCCGACCTTGATGCCGCCGATGGCGCCCTTTGGGAAGCGCCATGATAGCCCGGCGGCCATGCCCTGGGCGCGTGGAATTTAAAGGTGCTTTCTTGACGAAAGTTAAGGCCCTTGCCCCGTCCCGGTCCCATCGTCTTCGGCGAAGGTTGGGTAAAGCTCTTTCCAGTTTCAACAATTCAAAAGGTGGGGAAGATGACGAGAAGCCGCAAACTGGCGACTCTGCTCGCTACTGTCAGCTTTGGCGCCCTTGTGGCCGGAGCCGCCTCGGCAGAGACACTGCAGGAGGTCATGGCGCGCCGTGGTCTGACGGAAAATGATATGCTTGCCGCCGCGAAAACCTACAATCCGACGGGCAAGATCGACGAATTCATGGTGTTCAGCTCGGGCGGCCAAAGCGGTCAGGTGATCGTGTATGGCGTGCCCTCCATGCGCATCTTGAAGTATATCGGCGTCTTCACCCCCGAGCCCTGGCAGGGCTACGGCTATGACGACGAATCCAAGGCCGTGCTGAAGCAGGGCTCGGAAGTTTCGGGCCGTCAGGTTCTGTGGGGCGACACCCACCACCCGGCCATCTCCGAAACCAATGGTGAGACCGACGGCCAGTGGCTGTTCATCAACGACAAGAACACGCCCCGTATCGCGGTGGTCGATCTGCGCGACTTCGAGACCAAGCAGATCGTCCAGAACCCGATCCTGCAGTCCGAGCATGGCGGTGCCTTCGTCAGCCCGAACACCGACTATCTGATGGAACCCGCCCAGTACCCCGCCCCCCTGGGCGGTGAATTCGCTCCGCTGGAGCAGTTCAACGAGAAGTATCGCGGCGCGGTGACCTATTGGAAGTTCAACCGCGAAGCAGGCCGCATCGAGCCCGAGAACTCCTTCTCCCTCGAACTGCCGCCCTACAGCCAGGATCTGTCCGATTTCGGCAAGGGCCCGAGCGACGGCTGGGCTTTCGTCAACTCGTTCTGTACCGAGCGTTATGTCGGCGGCATCGAGCGCGGTCGTCCGCCCTTCGAAGCGGGCTGCTCGGCCAAGGATCACGACTATCTGCATGTGATCAACTGGAAGAAGGCCGCCGAGCTGGTCAAGGCTGGCAAGGCCAAGAAGATCAACGGCCACAACGTGCTGTCCATCGACACCGCCGTCAAGGAAGGCATTCTGGTGCTCGTCCCCGAGCCCAAGAGCCCCCACGGCGCCGACGTCACCCCGGACGGCAAATATGTGATCGTGTCGGGCAAGCTGGACAGCCACACCACCGTCTACGACATCGCCAAGATCGAAGCCGCCATCAAGGCCGGGAATTATTCCGGCAAGGACGAATACGGCATTCCGGTCATCGCGCTGGAAACCGTCGCCCACAAGCAGGTGGCGCTGGGCCTCGGCCCGCTTCACACCCAGTACGACTCCAAGCCCTGCGTCGCGTATACCTCGCTCTACGTGGACTCCATGGTGGCCAAGTGGGACTATTGTGAAGGCAAGGTGCTGGACAAGCTGTCGGTGCACTACAACATCGGCCATCTGATGGCCATGGAAGGCGACACCGCCAAGCCCAAGGGCAAGTATCTGATCGCTCTGAACAAGCTGGCCATCGATCGTTTCGCGCCGGTGGGCCCCCTGCATCCGCAGAACCACCAGCTGATCGATATCTCCGGCGACAAGATGCAGCTGCTCTACGATATGCCGCTGCCTCTGGGCGAGCCCCACTATGCCGTGTCCATCGCGGTGGACAAGCTGAAGACCAATGTCCGCTATCCCTTCGGCACCGATTCCCGTACCGAGAAGAAGTCGCCCTTCGCCGTCCGCCCCGGTCAGGAGCGTACCGAGAAGAAGCCGGGTAAGGTCGAGGTGTTCGGCACCGTGATCCGCTCGCACATCACGCCGGAAATCATCGAGGCCAATGAGGGTGACGAAATCACCGTCCACCTGACCAACCTCGAACGTGCCCAGGACGAGACCCATGGTTTCGCCATTTCCAAGCACAACGGCAACCTGTCCATCGAGCCCGGCAAGACCGCCTCGCTGACCGTCAAGGCCAACAAGGCTGGCGTGTACCCCTACTACTGCACCGAGTTCTGCTCGGCGCTGCACCTTGAGATGGAAGGCTACCTGCTGGTTCAGCCCGCCAACTACAAGGCCTCGGGTGCCAAGGGCAAGGAAGGCCAGGTTTATGGCCAGAAGGACTACGACGCCCGCGTCAAGGCCAATGTGGAAACCCAGGGCGTGATCAACTCCGTCGTGGGCTACATCACCAGCGTCAACTTCAAGGACTTCCCCGCCGTGGTCGCCATGGTTGAGGACGCCACCGAACAGCTGGGCTATGCCGAGCAGAACAAGAAGAAGTCTGAAGAGTTCGCCGCCAAGGGCGACTACAACAGCGCCTTCCTGTGGGCCGAGCAGTGGTTCCAGTATCAGGTCAAGGCCGCCGATATCGGCCTGCGTGCCAAGACCTTCCTGGAGCAGAACGGCGCCAAGAAGGTGGAGGCGGCTCCGGCCAAGTAAGCCGGGACCACGGACCTGCTAGACGATAAGGAACCGGGGGGAGGCGACTCCCCTCGGTTTCCATCTCAACTCCCCCTACCTCTCTTTCCCCCCCGAAGAGGTTCCCCCCATGCTCAAGACCATCACGCGGCAGATCCCCGCTTTCGCCCTGGCCGCGGCCTTCGGCGCGGTGACCCTGTCCCCGGCGTTTGCCGCCGACGGCAAGGCGCTTTATGCCGACAAGGGCTGTGCCGCCTGCCACGGCGAGGATGCCAAGACCCCCTTGCAGGAAGGCTTCCCCAAGCTGGCGGGCCAAAGCGCCGAATACATCGCCAACCAGATCAAGGACATCAAGTCCGGCGCCCGCAAGAACGGCCAGACCGTCGATACCATGAAGCCCATCGTGGAAGACCTGGCCGAGGCCGATGCGAAGGCCATCGCCGATTATCTGTTCAGCCTGAAGGAGGCGCCCGCCGCCGCCGCCGCCGCGCCGGCCGCCGGGGCGCCCCATCCGGGCAAGACCCTGTTCCTGACCAAGACCTGCGTGGCCTGCCACGGCAAGGAAGGCAAGAAGCCGCTGCCGGGCTATCCCATGATCGGCGGTCAGGACAAGGCCTATATCCTGGCCCAGACCAAGGACATCAAGTCGGGCGCGCGCGCCAATGGCAAGGCCAACGCCATGCAGCCGGTGATGCATTTGGTCAATGACGATGAGATCGGCCAGATTGCCGATTACTTGTCCACAGTCAAGTAAGGCGATCCGGGGCCACGTTACTGTAGCCCCCAGTTCGTAGGAACGTGGAGATATGACGATGTTGAAGTTCAAGCACAGCCTGGCCGCCATGGCCGCTGTTTCCGCCCTCCTGGTCGGTGGCGCCGCCATCGCCGCTGGCGGTGGCCCCACCCCCCAAAAGGGCAAGTCCCTGGGCGAGGAAGGCTATCAGTGGCATTCCGGTGGCGGCGAGGAAGACGAGGCCCTTCACCTGAAGCCCGATCCGGCCAATGGCAAGGAAGTCTATGAAGTGTGTTCCGCCTGCCACCAGCCGGAAGGCTGGGGCCTGACCGACGGCACCTTCCCGCAGCTGGCCGGTCAGCATCCCAAGGTGGTGATCAAGCAGTTGGCCGATATCCGTGCGCTCAACCGCGACAACCCCACCATGTATCCCTTCGCCCTGCCGTCCCAGATCGGTGGGCCCCAGGCCATTGCCGATGTGGCCGCTTATATGCAGAAGCTGAAGATGAACCCCGATCCCGGCCATGGCGACGGCAAGGATCTGGAACACGGCAAGAAGCTCTACGCCGAGAACTGCACCCGCTGCCATGGCGAAGACGGCGCGGGCGACAACGACAAGTTCTATCCCCGCATTCAGGCCCAGCATTACAACTACCTGCTGCGCCAGTATCAGTGGATCAAGGAAGGCAAGCGCCGCAACGCCAATCCCGACATGATGAAGCAAATCCAGTCCTTCACCGATCGTGATACCAAGGCGGTGCTGGACTATGTTTCCCGTCTGAAGCCCCCGGCCAATCTGACCGCGCCCAAGGGCTGGAAAAATCCCGACTTCCAGTAGCCGGGAAAGATATGGGGCGGCATCCAGGGGCGCCTGGATGCCGTCCTCCTTGCCAGCCAACAAGGTGGAATACCATGGCCAAGAACAGCAAGACCAAGCCGGGGCTGGTGCGGGCCTTTACCGTCATCGCCATGTTGCTCATCGGCGGCGCCTATTTTTCCCCCATCTGGTGGGTGGCGCTGAAGGCGCCCAACTATCCGGCAGAGACCTTCCCAGACGGCATCCGCATTCACTTCCACATGAACGGCGTGTTCAACGGCTGCAAAAGCCAGGAGAAGGCCAAGGATGCCCAGGCGGCCAAGAAGTCGGCCTGGGGCGATGAGGAAGGCGGTCTCGACTGCGTCGAGGAAATGAATGTCATCAACCATTTCATCGGCATGGAGCCCATCGAGGTGGGCGCCAAATACGAGATCAAGGCGGCGCCTTACCTGTTCTCGCTGGTGGCCGTGATGCTGGTGGCCTTTCTGGTCTATGCCGGGCCGTTCTGGTGGGTTCTGCCCATGTCGGGCATCGTCATCCCCGTGGCTTTCGTGGTGGATTACTCGGCCTGGCTGTGGTGGTTCGGGCACAATCTGCGGTCCTGGGCGGCCTTCTCGGTCAAGCCCTTCATGCCCACCGTGTTCGGCGAGGGCAAGGTGGCGCAGTTCTCCACCTATTCCTATCCCCATTACGGTTTCGGCCTGTTGATGGCGGCGTCCCTGTGCCTGGTTCTGGCGGCGTTGCTGCAGCGCAAGGCGCTTAAGTCGGACTAGCTTCCCGCGCGCGAGGAAAGAGCGGAGACGAACCCCATGGGCATGCTCATCAAGACCTTTTCCAAGTCTAGACTGGGTGCCCTGGTCGTGGTCTTCGCCACTGGCCTGTCCAGCGCGGGGGCCACGCCGCAAGGGGTGGCCGAGGAGCCCTTGCTGGATTCCAGCCTGCTGCAGGCGCTGATCGACATCGCCCAGCCGGGGCAGGTAATCTCGCCGCCCCCGGGGCGCTACAAGTCCCATCTGGTGGTCTCCAAGCCCATCGTCCTCGACGGCAGGAATCAGGTGACCCTGGACGGCGAGGGCAGGGGCTCGGTGCTGTGGGTCAAGACCAGCGGCGCCACCATCCGCAATCTGCGCTTCACCAATTCCGGCCCCAATCACTCGGAGCAGGATGCGGGCATCCAGGTGCGCGGCAACGACAATGTGATCGAAGACAACCGCATGGACGACGTGCTGTTCGGCTTCAGCCTGGAACAGTCCGAGCGCAACACCGTGCGGCGCAATGTGGTGGAGGGCAAGAAGGTCAGCCTGGGGCGGCGCGGCGACGGCATCAAGCTGTGGTATTCGCACCATAACCTGATCGAGGCCAACCAGTTCATCAATGGCCGCGACATCGTGTTCTGGTACTCGACCCACAACCGCTTTGTGGGAAACCGCCAGAGCGGCGGGCGCTATGGCCTGCACCTCATGCAGGCCCAGTACAACATCGCCGAGAACAACTACTTCTTCGACAATTCCACCGGCATTTCCATGATGTACGACACCGGGGACGAGCTCAGAAACAACGTCATCGCCAAGGCGGTGGGGGCACAGGGCGTGTGCATCTCGCTGAAGGAAAGCAGCGACGTGGTCATCGAGAACAACGACATCCTCTATTGCTCCCAGGGCATTTCCATCGACGTGGCGCCCTACGAACCCGACAGCAAGAACACCATCCGCGCCAACCGCATCGCCTATAACGATATCGGCGTGGCCTTCCTCAATGACTGGAAGGACAACGCGTTCACCGGAAATCTGTTTTCGGGCAACATCACCGAAGTGGCGGTCTATGGCGGCGGCAGCGCCAAGCGCAATGTCTGGGACGGCAATCGCTGGGAGGATTACCAGGGCTTTGACCGCGATGGCGACGGCGTCGGCGACACGCCGCACCGGCTGTTCAACTATGCCGGACGGGTGTGGATGGACAAGCCCAATACCCGCTTTTTCAAGGGCACGCCGCTCTTGGAGGTTCTCGACTTTCTCGACCGGCTGGCGCCCTTTTCCGAGCCGGTGCTGATGCTCGAAGACAAGCATCCCCTGGTGGCCTCCGACGCCAAGGTGCGGGCGGGTTCCACTCTGGACGCCACCGAGGAGTTGGGCCGCAACGCCGACCGGCCCAAACCGGCGGGGGAAACGCCGCAGGCCCATGACAAGGCGGGCGGGCGCGGCACTTTCGGGAGCAGCAATCATGACTGAGCACGACGCGCCGCCCAAGGCCGCGCCGGTCCTTCACGCCAATACCAAGACGCGGCGGATGGTGATGCGCTCCATCGCCATGGGCGGCGCCGTGGTGGGCGCCTCGCTGTTCGGCTTCTTTCCCGTGTTGCGCAAATGGACGCCGCGTCTGCGGCCGCCTGGCGCCATCGACGAGACCGACTTCCTGGCGGCCTGCATCAAATGCGGCCAGTGCGTGCAGGTCTGCCCCGTCAAGGCCATCGAGCTGGGCGATCTGGACGAGGGCTTCGGGGTCGGCGTGCCCTATGTTCCGGCCCGTGCCCAGGCCTGCGACTTTTCCTGTGACGCGGTGCAATGCGTGCTGGCCTGCCCGACCGGCGCGCTCAGCCACAAGATCAGCAAGAAGGAAGAGGTCCGCATGGGCCTTGCCCGTCTGGACCGCCCCAATGCCTGCCTGGCCAGGAAGGGCGAGGGCTTCAAGGGCGTGGCCCGCCCCGCGCCGTTCAAGGGCGTGCACCGATACCCTGAGATCGACCGCTGGAAGCCGGTGAAGCTGGCCGAGTACAAATACGACCTGGCTCTGTGCGATCTGTGCGTGCGCGAATGCCCGGTGCCCAATGCCATCACTCTGGAGCCCCTGAGCGGTGATCCGGCGGATAAGCGCCGTACCCCCGTGGTGCATCAGGCCTGCGTCGGCTGCGGCATGTGCGAGATGATCTGCCCGACCGAGCCGGCCTCCATCGTCATCGATATCCGGCGCAAATGGGGAGATGCATGATGAAGCTCTTCTCCTCGCTCAAGGTCATGCTGGGCGCCGCGCCCCAGCGGCCCACCGAATACACCCCCGAAGCCCAGGCCATGATGGAGGCCAAGCGGCTGGTCAAGGGGCCGGAAAAGGCCCGCCAGATCAAGGCGGCCCACGCCGAGAAGCATTCCCACAAATGGCGCAATATCCGCTGGGCGACGCTGATCGCGGTCAACCTGATCTTCGTGCTGTCCTACCGCTTCGACGTGCAGCTGGTGGAAGGGGCCCTGACCGCGTCGCGCGTCATCGGCTTTCACTTCGCCGATTTGAATTCGGCCATTCAGGTGATGCTGGCCTACAAGGTCATCCTGATCAATCTGGTGATCGGCACTGGCACCGTGCTGTTCATGTGGTGGCTGCTGGGGGGGCGCACCTTCTGCTCTTGGACCTGCCCCTATCACCTGCTGGCCGAGATCGCCGAGAAGATTCATCTGGCGCTGGCCAAGCGCAAGATGGTGGTGGATTACCCGCTTCACCGCGGATCGCGCACCGTGCTTTACGTGGTCTTCGCGGCGCTGGCCTTCATCAGCGGCTATACGGTGTTCGAATCCATCTCGCCCACTGGCATCGTCAGCCGCGCCCTGATCTACGGGCCGGGTCTGGCCATGGTCTGGGTTCTGGGCCTGCTGGCCTACGAGATCATCTTCATTCGCCGCATGTGGTGCCGCTACATCTGCCCCATCGGCCTGACCTATGGCTTTGTCGGCGCGGTCTCGCCGCTGCGGGTCAGCTATTCCATGGAGAACTGCCTGCACGAGGGCGATTGCCGCAAGGTCTGCCTGGTGCCCCATGTACTGGACTGCACCAAGAAGACCTATGCCGACGACATCAAGGTGGCCATCGGCTCCGACTGCACCCGCTGCGGGCTGTGCATCGACGCCTGCCCGACGGGATCGCTGAAATACGAGGTCAAGGGTCTGAATAGGCTGCTATAGGCTGCGAGGAATGGTGAGGGCCGAAACCAGATGATCGTTTTTGAAAACGTCTCCAAGACCTTCAAGCGCCACCGGGTGCTGGACGGGGTCAGCCTGTCCATCGACAAGGGTGAGCGGGTGGCTTTGGTGGGCTCCAACGGCGCGGGCAAGACCACCCTGATCCGCTGTTTGCTGGGCGAGTATCTGCACGAGGGCGTGGTTACAGTCAACGGCATGGCGCCTCGCGGCAACCGCAAGACCGTGCTGGCCCATGTGGGCTTCGTGCCCCAGATTCCGCCGCCCTTGAAGATGCCGGTGGGGGAACTGGTCAACTTCTCGGCCGCCGTCTGTGATTCCGACCCCGAGCGCATCATCAGTATGGTGCGTGAACTGGGTCTGGACTGGGACATGGTGCGCGGGCGGCCCTTCGTGAAGCTGTCGGGCGGCATGAAGCAGAAGATGCTGATCGGCATCGCGTTGGGCCGTGACGCCGATCTGCTGATCATGGACGAGCCAGCCGCCAATCTGGACCCCGAGGCGCGCCACATCTTTTTCCGCCTGCTGCACGAGCGCAAGGACAACGCGGTGATGCTGATCACCAGCCATCGCTTGGACGAGGTGGCGGCCCTGGTCAACCGGGTGGTGGAGATGGATCAGGGCAAGGTCGCCCTGGACGACCGCGTCGCCGATGACGTGGCCATGACGGCGCGCCTGGATTGCGTGGTGCGCCTGACCCGGGCCGAGCCCGCCTTTGCCAAGGCCATGGGCGACTGGCAATTCCGGGCCGAGGACGAGGGCCTGTCCTGGCGGGGCGTGGTCAACGGCCCCGACCGGTTGCGGTTCTTAGGGGTGTTGGCCCGCTATGCCGGTCTGGTGGCCGGTATCGAGATGACATAGGAGGCGAGATCATGTGCCAGCATCACGGGCTTAACCGCCGCCGCTTCCTAGCCCTGGTGCCGGGCATGGTGGTGGCCGTCTCGGCCTGCGGCCAGTCCTCCACCGGTCCGGCCGAGATCAAGTGGGGCCGCGAGACCTGCGAATATTGCGGCATGATCATCGATGATCCCCACTTTGCCGCCCAAGTGCGGGGGCCCGACCGCAAGGTGCACAAATTCGACGATCTTGGCGATGCGGTATTGTGGATGGCCAAGCAGGGCTGGGCCGAGGATGCCGTCACCGAGTTCTGGGTGGGCGGCCTGGAAAGCGGCCAGTGGACGGATGGGCGAAAGGCGCTTTACATCGACGGACAGCACACGCCCATGGCCCATGGCTTCGGCGCCGTCATGGAAGGGCGGAGCGGTGCCTTGGACTATGCCGCCATGAAGAAGGCGGTGATGACCAAGGGCTCCACCAGCCGCTGTGAGCCGTCTGAGACTGCCCCCAACACCACGACGCGAGACGGCTGATGAACGCCCTTTACCTCACCGCCCGGCTGGACATGGCGGAGTCGCTGCGGTCGCGCTGGTTCATGTTCTACTCCATCGTCTTCGGCGGCATCGTGGTGTTGCTGTTCGTCTTTGGCCTGACCGAATCGCGCATTCTGGGATTCACGGGTCTGTCGCGGCTGCTGGTCACCTATATCCAGCTCTGCGTCGCCATTTTGCCGGTGTTCATCCTGATCACCACGGTGAGATCGGTGGCGGGCGACCGCGACGCTGGGGTGTTCGAGTACATGCTGTCCCTGCCGGTACCGCTTCATGCCTGGTTCTGGGGCAAGATGATCGGCCGCTTTGTGGTGGTGTTCCTGCCCGTGTTCGGCGCCATGGCCGTAGCCGCGCTTTACGCCGTGCTGCGCGGTATCGGCGTGGATTGGAGCCTGTTCATCCTTTACACCGCGCTGCTGGTGGCCCTGGCCTGGGCGTTCCTCGGCATCGGCATGCTGATCTCCACCCTGGCGCGCTCACCCGACGTGGCTCAGACCGGAGCTTTTCTCACCTGGCTGGTGCTGCTGCTGTTCCTGGATCTGATCCTGCTGGGCCTGATGATCCGCGAAAGGCTGCCCTTGGAGCTGATCGTCGGCATCGCCCTGGCCAATCCGCTGCAAAGCTTCCGCACCGCCGCCATATTGCTGTTCGATCCGCAGATGGTGGTGTTGGGGCCAAGTTCTTATGTCATCCTCGACGCGCTGGGCCGCAGCGGATATCTTACATTCGCACTTGCTTATCCAGTGGCGCTGGGCACAATTTGCGCCGGGGTCGGCTATGTCCTGTTCCGGCGAGGTGACCTTCCTTGACTTCATCCCTGTCCGGTACCTTCGGTTTCCAGTCGGTGAGCCCGGAGGAGCGTGAAAAGCGCATCCGCGCCGTATTCAACGCCGTGGCGCCGCGCTACGACCTGATGAACGACGTGATGAGCTTTGGCATCCATCGTCTGTGGAAGCGCGCCATGGTCAAGGCCGCCCGTCCAGCCTCTGGCCAGGTCCTGGTCGATCTGGCTGGCGGCACCGGCGATGTGGCCCGCCTGCTGGCCGGGCGTGATCGCCGGGTGATGGTTTGCGATCCCTCGCCGGAGATGATGGCGGTGGGAGAGGCGCGCTCTCGGGGCCTCGGCATTCAGTTCGTGGAGGGAAGCGCCGAGGCCATGCCCTTCGAGAGCAATTCGGTCGATACCCTGACCATGGCCTTTGGCCTTCGCAACGCCACCAGCCCGGAAGCCGCCCTGGCCGAGATCTTTCGGGTGTTGAAGCCGGGCGGCTGGTACGTCTGCCTGGAATTCTCCCGGCCCTGGGCGCTGATCCGCCCGTTCTACGATTTCTATTCCTTCCATGTGATTCCGCGCCTGGGCGCCTGGATCGCGCGTGAGCCTGCGGCCTATGCCTATCTGGTGGAATCCATCCGCCGCTTCCCCGATCAGCGCCAATTGGCCGGTCTGATGGGCGATGCCGGGTTTGAGCGCATCGCTTGGCGCAATCTGTCGGCGGGCATCGCCTGCCTGCATTCGGCCGTGAAGCCCGCGTCATGAAGCTTGATCCCGGTCAGGCCGAGCCGCCATCACACGTCATCAGCGGCCCCCATGCCAGCCGGGTGGATCAGCCCCCGGACGGGTGGCGGCTGTGGTGGCTTGCCATCCGGCCCAAGACCCTGTCCATTTCGGTGGCCCCCGTCGTGGCCGGAACCGCCCTGGCCTGGGGTGACGGCCATACTCTCGACCTGCGTCCCTTCGCCGCCTCGCTACTGGGCGCCCTGGCCATCCAGGCGGGAACCAATCTCTATAACGATGTGGGCGATGCGCTGCGAGGCGGCGACCAGCCGCTGCGCCAGGGACCGCCGCGCGTCACCGCGCTTGGCTGGGCCTCGCCCGAAAGGGTCAAGCGCGCCGCCCTGGCCTGCTTCGCCCTGGCCGCCCTGGTCGGGCTTTATCTGGCCTGGCGGGGGGGCTGGCCCATCATCGCCTTAGGGCTGGCCTCGCTGGCGGCGGGCTGGGCCTATTCGGGGGGGCCAAGGCCCATCGCCTACACGCCCACCGGCGAGGCCTTCGTCATCGCCTTCTTCGGCATCGGCGCGGTGGGGGGGACCTATTACCTCCAGACGCTTCATCTGACCGGTCAGTCTATTATGGTCGGCGCGGCCCTCGGCGCCGTGGCGGCGGCGGTGCTGCTGGCCAATAACTACCGCGATATGGAGCCCGACCGTCTGGCCGGGCGCCGCACCCTGGCCATCCGTATCGGAGCCGAGGCGTCCAAGGCGGTCTACGGCATGTTGCTGCTGTCACCCATCGCGCTGCTAGCCTCGCCCCTGGGACCGAAGGGCGGCTGGCTCTGCCTCGTGGCCTTGCCCATGGCCCTATGGCTGATCCTGCGCTTTGCCACGCGGGCGCGGGGACCGGCTTTCAACGCCATCTTAGCCGCCACGGCGCAATTCCAACTGCTGCTGGCGGGGCTGGTTGGTCTCGGCATTTTGCTGTGATCACCCAGGCCGCCTTGCCGCTGGCCTTGGCCTTTATCATGTTCGCCATGGGCCTGACCCTGGATGCGGGCGATTTCAGGCGGGTCTTCGCTGCCCCCAAGGCCATGGTGGTGGGATTGGCGGCCAAGCTGGTCGTGTTGCCCGTCCTGGCTCTCGCCCTGGTCCTGGTCTGGAGGCCGGAACCCGACTTCGCCGTGGGCATGATCCTGCTGGCGGCTTGCCCGGCGGGGGTGACCTCGGCCCTGCTCACCCATCACGCGGGCGGGCGCATCGCGCTCGCCGCCACCATCACCGCGCTCACTTCCCTGGCCGCCACACTGACGGTGCCCTTGCTGGTCAATCTGGGGCTGGGCCTGTTCGCTGGATATGACCGGTCGGTAGAGATTCCCGTGGCCAAAATGACGCTGGGTATTTTCCTGGTGGATACGGTGCCCCTGGCCCTTGGATTGGGCCTGCAGCGTTTGCGGCCGAGAGTGGCGGAGCGTCTGGGCCGCGTCGCCCGGCCAGTGGCCACCTTGCTGTTCGCCCTGATCGTGGTGGGAGCCTTCGTCAGCCAGCGTCAGTCGCTGATGGATCATGTGGGCGATGTGGTGCCTGCCGCTTTGCTGCTCAATCTGGCCGCCATGACCGGGGCATGGGTTTTGGGCACGCTTGCCCGGCTGGATTGGGCCGACCGCATCGCCGTGGTCATGGAGAATGGGCTACAGAACGGGGCGCTGGGCATCTTCGTGGCGGTGACGCTGCTGGGCAGCCCCGCCATGATGGTGCCCAGCATCGTCTACGCCTTCGTCATGAATCTGACCGCCATCGCCTTCATCGTCGCGGTGAGGCGGCGTCGCCGGGTGGTTACCGGTTAGGGTCGACCACCACGCGGCCCTTGATATCGCCCTTGAGGATCTTGGCGGCGGCTTCCGGCAGGTCGACAAGGCGAATTTCGGTGGTGAGCGAATCCAGCTTGTCCAGGGGCAGCAACTCGGCCAGGCGCTTCCAGGCGATCAGGCGCTGGGGCTTGGGCGCCATCACCGAATCGATGCCCAGGATGCAGGCGCCGCGCAGCAGGAAGGGCAGGACGGTAAGGTTGAACTCGATACCCCCCGCATTGCCGCAAGAGGCCACGGCGCCCCGCATGCGCAAGCTTGCCACGGTATTGGCCAGCGTCGCGCCGCCCACCGAGTCCACCGCCGCCGCCCAGCGCTCGGACAACAGGGGTTTGGCCGGGGCCAAGCCCACTTCGGCGCGGTCGATGATGGATGTGGCGCCCAGCGAGCGCAGATAGTCGCCCAGGCTGTCGCGCCCCGTCGAGGCCGCCACCCGGTAGCCCAGCTTGGACAGCAGCAGGACGGCGATGCTGCCCAGCCCGCCCGCCGCGCCGGTGACCAGCACCTCGCCTTCGTCGGAGGTGCGCAGACCGTGATCCTCGAGGGCCATCACCGCCAGCATGGCGGTGAAACCGGCGGTACCCACCGCCATGGCCTGACGGGTGGAGAGGCCATGGGGCAGGGGGACCAGCCATTCGGCCTTGACGCGGGCCTTGGCGCCATAGCCGCCCCAATGGGTCTCGCCCACCCGCCAACCCGTCAGGATCACCTTGTCGCCCGGCTTGAACTCGGGCGAGGCGGAGGTCTCCACGGTACCGGCGAAGTCGACGCCCGGCACATGGGGGTATTTGCGCACCAGCCGCCCCAACCCGTTGAGGATCATGCCGTCCTTGTAGTTCAGGGTGCTGTACTCGACCTTGACCAGGACCTCGCCCTCGGGCAGGTCGGATTCGGTCAGGCGGCGGATGGAGGCGGTCACCTTGCCGTCGGCCTCGTCGAGCATCAGGGCGGGAAAGTCGTGCATCTTCGCCTCCTCGGGGATGGAGCATTGCGCCGCCAGTGTAGCAGCCATGGCGCCGTCTCTCATCGACAAGATTACGGCTGCCGGTTACCTTCTTGCGCGAACCGGGCGGGAGAAAGCCGTGAGCGATACCACAACCAGTCAGCGTCCCCTTGCCTGTGCCGGGGATATGGGAAACATGTTCAGCACATCGCTGCTCAACATGCTTCTGTCGGTTCTGACCCTGTCCATCTATCGCTTCTGGGGCAAGACCAATGTGCGCCGTCAGTTGTGGGGCGCTGTCCGCGCCTGGGGCGATCCGCTGGAATATACCGGCACCGGCAAGGAGCTGTTCATCGGCTTTTTGATCGTGCTGTTCGCCATCTATCTGCCCCTGGTGGGCGGATTCGCCTGGGCGCAGGTGATGCTGGTCTCTGGCAATCCCTTGGGCGCATTGCTGCTGTCCGGGCTTTACCTGCTGACCGTGATGCTGGTCTCGGTGGGACTTTACCGGGCGCGGCGCTATCAGATGAGCCGCACTGTTTGGCGCGGCATCCGGGGCGGCCAGACCGGCTCGGGCTGGAGCTATGCCCTTCGCACTCTGGTGGTGTGGATCGCCGTGCCGCTGAGTTTGGGCTGGGCCTGGCCGTGGGGCGAGATGTGGCTGGCCAATTACCGCTTCAACAACACCACGTTCGGCGACCGTCATTTCAAGTGCGACGCCACCGCCTCGGGTCTCTATGGCCGCTTTACCCTGGTGTGGTTCAGCGGACTGATCTTCGTCGTGGCGGCGGGAATCCTGGCTGTTGGGGCGGCATCCCTGGTCGAGCAGGGCGAGATGGACGAGACCACCGCGGCGGTCGCCTTCGCCCTGGTTCTGGTGCCGTTGGCGGTGCTGACCATGGCTTTGCCCTCGGCGTGGTACCGGGCGGGCTTTTACCGCAATCTGGCGGCGGGCACCGAGTTCGAGGGCAGCCGCTTTTCCGTCGATATCCGTGCCTGGGGGCTGATCGGTCTGGTCGCTGGCAATATGCTGATCTCGCTGTTCAGCTTAGGGGTCTTGCGGCCCATGGCGAGTTTGCGCACTTTCCGTTACGGCTGTTCGGTGATCGGCGTGGAGGGCGAACCCGATTTCGCCAAGGTTCTTCGGGCCGAGGATACAGGCCCCAGCACCGGCGAGGGGCTGGTGGCGGTGCTGGACGGAGCCGGAGAGTTTTGACCCTGTCCGAGCCCCAGCGTCCCGGACGGTTCAGCGACGGGCGCAGCGCCGCGTCGCGCAAGGTGGTGGTGCGGGTGCTGCCCTCTGGTCTGGAAATCCGGGGCGAGGACGGCTTCCTCATCGCGGTGTGGAAGACCGATGACCTGCTGGCCGATGGCGAGTGGCCGGAAAAGCGCGGCATCCGGCTGCGCTGCGCCTCCGAACCCGATGCCAGATTGGCGGTCGAGGATGCCTTCGTCATCCGCGAAACTCTGCCCAAACCACCCCTCCGCCGCAAAAGCCGTCACACCGGTCTGGTCCTGGCCTGTCTGCTGGGCGCAGCGGTGCTGGTGGGGCTGATGGTTGGGCTGGCGCCGGTCTCCAAGCTGCTGGCTCATCTGGTTCCGGCAGGCCTCGAGCGGCAATGGGGCCAATCCATCGCCACCGGATTGGAAGGGCAGATGAAGCCCTGCGAGGGCCGCGACGGGCTGCGGGTTCTGGACGCACTGGCCCAAAGGCTGGCCGAGCCGCTGCCCGCCGACCGGCGCGGCGTGCGCGTTCATGTTCTGAAGTCCAAGGACGTCAACGCCCTGGCGCTTCCCGGTGGCGAGATCATTTTGTTCTCCGGCCTGATCAGCAAGGCCGAGGGGCCCGATGAACTGGCCGGGGTTCTGGCCCATGAACTGACCCATATCGGCGAACGCCATGTGAGCGCCGCCATGATCCGCGCGCTCGGCGTCGGTCTCTTCGCCACCATGATCACCGGCGATGCTTCGGGACTGGTGGCCAGCGGCCTGGGCGCCGCCCTGGCCGGGGCCTATACCCGCGAAGATGAGAGCGCCGCCGATATGGGCGCGCTCGATTTGCTGGAGGCGGCGGGAATCGGCTCGGACGGCCTGGCCCTGTTCTTCCGCCGCCTCGCCACCATGGAGGAGCGCCAGGGCCAGATGCTGGCCTGGCTAGGCACCCATCCCGATTCCGCCAGCCGAGCGGCGGCTGTCGAGGCCCGGCGATTGCCCGCGCCCCGTCTGCCTGCCCTCTCCGATGCCGATTGGCAGGCGGTGAAAAAGGTCTGTTCCAAAAAATCGCCATGATCCCCATGTAACTTCCGACGCCTGGGCGACGAAGTCGGGCGTATGGGACCAGTGGAGAGACGACGATGCTGATCAGGGCCGGAAGCTTCATCCGCGAATCCGAGGTGACCGATAAGGCACTGTGGCTGGATCGTCGGCGCTTCCTGGCGCTGGGGGCAGCGGGCGCCCTGGCGCTGTCCGGCCTTCCGGCCGAGGCGGGACTGTCCACCATCAAGGGACCGTTCTCCACCGACGAGCCGCTGACGCCGCGCAAGGACGTCACCACCTACAACAACTTCTACGAATTGGGCGTGGACAAATCCGACCCCGCCCAACTGGCGCCCAGCTATTTCACCAAGACCAAGCCGTGGAGCGTCGCCATCGACGGCGAATGCGCCAAGCCGGGTACGGTGGGCTATGAGGACCTGATCAAACCCCACAAGTTGGAAGACCGCATCTACCGCCTGCGCTGCGTCGAGGCGTGGTCCATGGTCATTCCCTGGGTGGGCATCCCGCTGGCCGATGTCTTGAAGCGCTTCGAGCCCAATTCGCGGGCCAAATTCGTCGAGTTCACCACGCTGCAAGACCCCGAACGCCTGCCCGGCCAGCGCCGCGCCGTCATCGACTGGCCCTATGTGGAAGGCTTGCGCATCGACGAGGCCATGCATCCGCTGACCCTGCTGGCGGTGGGCCTTTATGGCGAGGAATTGTTGCCCCAAAGCGGCGCGCCCATCCGCCTGGTGGTTCCGTGGAAGTATGGCTTCAAATCCATCAAATCCATCGTCCGCATCCGATTCGCCGAGACGCCGTCCAAGACCGCCTGGATGAAGGCGGCGCCCCGCGAATACGGCTTTTACGCCAACGTCAATCCGGCGGTGGACCATCCGCGCTGGAGTCAGGGCTCCGAGCGGCGTATCGGCGAGTTCCGGCGCCGCGCCACTCTGCCCTTCAACGGCTATGCCGAGCAGGTGGCCGCGCTTTATACCGGCATGGATCTGGCGGCGAATTTCTGATGGACAAGCTGCTGCGTAAAGCCTGGGTGAAGCCTGTCTTGTTCGCGCTGTGCCTGATCCCACTGGGCCTGCTGGTCTGGCGTGGCTTGAGCGGTGGGCTGGGCGCCAATCCCATCGAGGCCTGCAACCGCTTTCTTGGTGACTGGGCTTTACGCTTTCTGCTGATCGCCCTGGCGGTGACGCCGTTGCGGCAGTTGACGGGCTGGAGCGGTTTGGCCCGCTGGCGGCGCATGCTGGGCCTGTTCGCCTTCGCCTATGTGGTGCTGCATTTCAGCTCCTATGTGGGCCTCGACCAGTTCTTCGACTGGTCTGCCATCGGGCGCGAGATCGTCAAGCGGCGCTATATCACGCTGGGCATGCTGGCGGTGCTGCTGCTGATCCCCCTGGCGGTGACCTCCACCAATGCCATGGTCAAGCGATTGGGGGCTAAGCGCTGGCAGGCCCTGCACCGGTTGGTCTATGTGATCGCGCCCTTGGGCGTGGCCCATCACTGGCTGATGGTCAAAAAGGACATCACCGAGCCCGCCATCCACGCCGCCATTCTGGCCTTGCTTCTCGGCTGGCGCCTGGTCGCGCGCCTACGGCATAATGGGATCGGATCCACCGCCAAGGCCCCAGCATGTTCCGCGCCGCAATCTTCCTCGCCATCGCTTTAAGCCCTGCCGCCGCCTGGGCGGCGGCCGCACCCAAGAAGTGCTTCTCCCTGCCCGAGATCAAGGCGGAGCAGGAGGTGCGCCAGGGCATCTTTCTGCGCGAGGCGGCGGGGCGCTGCAACGACCGGCTATTGCCCGGCGCCAAGGATCGCTGGCAGAAGATCGAGGCGGCCAACGGCACCAAGTTCCGCTCTTCCGTGGACAAGCGCCACAAGGCCTGGGAGCGGGAATTTCCCGACGACTGGAAGTACAAGATCAACTATGCCGACGGTCGCCTGGTCACCTACGCCCGCAACATCCCCGTGACCGAGGGCTTCTGCGACAATATCGACGAAATCCTCCAGACCATCGAAAAGCGTGGCTTCGCCGCCTTCTCCAAACTGTCCAAGACCGTGCGCAATCAGGTCATCGACGATTACAAGGTCTGTCAGTAGGGTGGGACGAAAAGCAAAACGCCCCGGCCACAGGGGCCAGGGCGCGGCGTTCGGCTACTTGATGTTGTTGTTGAACTCATAGCGGAAGGTTCGTGTTCCCGTAAATTCCCCCTTGGGAACCGGAATGGGGCTGGCCGCCTGGATAGCTTGGCGGGCATTGGCGGCCAGCGCGCGGTAGTCGGGATCCTGGTCCAATTCGCTTGTGTGGGCATCTTCCTTCAGATCGACCACATAACCGTCATTGTTCAAAGTGACCAACATGGCCAGGGAAACCAAGCGCGGACGGCGGTCGATGACTGCGGGCCAGCGGAAATTTTTCCCAATCCGATCCTTCAGGATCATGGAGAGATCGTTCCCCATATATTGCGGTATGTCGCTTCCGCCGACGCTGAACTTGATCTTGCGTCCCTGGTTGTCGAGGCCGGAGCCGGTCGAGCCCTTGCCGTCGGCATTGGCGGTATAGGTTCCAGCGGCAGTGAGGCCGTTAGTGCAGGACAATGACCAATCGCCCGTAGGAGTCTTGCCAGCGAATCCGGTGCACCCACCTTGGCCATTGGGAAGGGTCACGGCGATGTTGGTGCTCTCCAGACTGTAGGTGACGGTGCCAGCCAACAATCCCAGGTGGCCCTCCCATTCAAAGGCCAGGGGACGGACAAACTGCCCGGCCGGAGGCATCTGGGCGGCGCGGCCGCGTGCCGCGTTGAAATTGGCGGCGATGGCCTGGAACATTCGCTGGTAGATGCCGACGGCGATCTTTTGATCCACTTCACCCGCATCGTAGAGATCCGTCAGACGCTCGTAACTGCTTCCGGCGTTTTGGATAACACTCATGCGGCTATCAACGACAACGGCTGACGCGGTTTGTGTCGGGGTGATGTTGATGATGTAAGAAACCGGGTAGCGGAATCCGTTAATCTCATTGGCCTTAACGACAACTTTGTTCGCGTCGGCGGATAGGATCTCGTGAACCCGGGTGGGCTTCTCCTTCGCCTGCTGTTCAGACAATATGAGCGTTCGAAACGAATTGGCGAAGAACAGCGCAACATCCGCCGTCTTGGCGTCGGGGATTTCCACCATGGGATAGCGGTGGGGCGGGGTGGGGGCGGTGCTGCAACCGGTGACAAGAAACAACAGGCCGAACACGGCCAGGAAACGTCCCAACATCTCTTCCCTCCAATCAAAGGCGCACTCCACTATTGGGCGATGCTACCAAGGGGTGGTGGTGCCGTCGAGGTGACCGAAAGTCAGGGGGCAAACGAAAACGCCCCGGCCACAGGGGCCGGGGCGCTTCGAAGTCCGTATCGAACCAGATCAGCTCTGCGAGGAGCCGCCGGTCGAGGCCAGATACATCACGATGCTGGTGAACACGGCGGTCAGCGCCAGACCCAGATAGACCGTGATGCCCAGCGGGCTGTGGGCCGGGCTGGGATCGGCGACGCCGCCGAACAAGGCGCCGAGAACGGGCACGGCCAGATACAGAGCGATAACCGTAACACCGGCAACGGTAAGACCCAGAACCTTCGGAAGGACGCCCATAACACGCTCCATGAATTTGCAGTGCCGCCCCCGACGGGCCGCACGAATTGTCTAATCGGCCCAGACAGGCCGATCCCCTCAAGGATGATCTACTACCAGATTTAGGGGCTTTGCGGAAGGTCCAATCAAAGCAACCGGAAAACAGGGGCGGAAAAGCTCGGTTGTGAAATCGCCCTTTGTCTTTCCGGCCAAAGGCGGTGACACTTACGGCCTTCGACCGGCAGGAGGGAACTGATGCCCGAAGCGGCAAAATTGATCCGGTCCAGCGATGCCGATGCCATCGCGCGGGGACGTCACGGCGACCCTTTCGCGGTCCTGGGGCCTCATGGGGTCAAGGGCGGCACGGTAATTCGCACGTTCCAGCCCCAGGCTCAAAGCGTCTTTGTATTGGCTGCCAACGGCGAGACCGAGATGACCCGCGTCCATCCCGACGGGCTGTTCGCCGTCAAGGTGAAGGGCTCGCCCGCCTACCGGCTGCGGGTGAACCGCCATGACGGCGGCACCGAGGACTTGGACGATCCCTACCGCTTTCCGCCGGTTCTGGGTGACCTTGACGTGCATCTTCTGGCCGAGGGCACCCATCTGCGCACCTTCGAGAAACTGGGCGCCCAGGTCCGCACCGTGGACGGAGTGGGGGGTGTTGAATTCGCCCTTTGGGCGCCCAATGCGTCCCGCGTCTCGGTGGTCGGCGATTTCAACGGCTGGGACGGGCGGCGCCATCCCATGCGTCTTCGCCACCAAGCGGGGGTGTGGGAGATCTTCATCCCCGGCTTGGGGCAGGGGTGTATCTACAAATACGAGATCGTGGCCTCCGACGGACGGTTGCTGCCCTTGAAGGCCGACCCCTACGGCCATTTCGCCGAAGTGCCGCCCAAGACCGCCTCGGTGGTGTGGGAACTGGGCCGCCGCGACTGGGCCGACGATGATTGGATGGCGGCGCAAAAGGCGCGCAACGACCGCCACGCCCCGGTCAGCATCTACGAGGTGCATCTGGGCTCGTGGCGGCGCGTGCCCGAGGATTCCAACCGGCCGCTCTCCTATCTTGAGATGGCCGACCAACTGGGCGATTACGTGGCCGATCTGGGCTTTACCCATGTGGAGTTCCTGCCCGTTCACGAACATCCCTTCGGCGGGTCCTGGGGCTATCAGCCGGTGGGGCTGTTCGCGCCCACCTCGCGCTATGGCACGCCCGACGAGTTCCGCACCCTGGTGGAGCGTCTGCACCTAAAGGGCATCGGGGTGATCATCGACTGGGTGGCCGGGCACTTCCCCAACGACCCGCACGGCCTGCACCAGTTCGACGGGACCCATCTTTACGAGCACGAGGATCCGCGCTTAGGCATCCACAAGGACTGGAACACGCTGATCTATAATTACGGCCGCGGCGAAGTTGTGAACTATCTCTACGCCAACGCGCTGTACTGGATGGAGCAGTACCATGTGGACGGCCTTCGGGTGGATGCGGTGGCCTCCATGCTGTACCTGGATTACTCGCGCGAGCCGGGCGAGTGGATCGCCAACCGCCATGGCGGCAACGAGAACCTCGAAGCCATCGAGTTCCTGCGCCGCATGAACATGCTGGTCTATGCCGAACATCCCGGCGCCATGACCATCGCCGAGGAATCCACAGCCTGGCCCATGGTGTCGCGGCCTGTCCATCTGGGCGGGCTGGGCTTTGGCTACAAGTGGAACATGGGCTGGATGCACGACACGCTGCGCTATTTTGCCAAGGACCCCATCCACCGCCGCTATCACCACGACAGCCTGACCTTTGCCCAGCTTTATGCCTATCACGAGAACTTCGTTCTGCCGCTCAGTCACGACGAAGTGGTGCACGGCAAGGGCTCCATCTTCGGCCGCATGCCGGGCGATCCCTGGCAGCGTTTTGCGAATCTGAGGGCGTACTACGCCTTCATGTGGACCCAGCCGGGCAAGAAGTTGCTATTCATGGGCTCCGAATTCGCCCAGGAGCGGGAATGGAATGAGGATGCCAGCCTGGACTGGCACCTATTGGCCGACGGGCGCAATGAAGGTGTGCGGCGGCTCATCCGCGACCTCAACCGCCTCTACCGCACCGAGCCCGCACTGCACCAGTTGGACAACGAGCAGGCGGGCTTCGCCTGGATCGACTGTCTCGACCGCGACAATTCGGTGCTGACCTGGCTGCGCAAAGGCTTCGACCCCAGCGATTTCCTGGTGGTGGCGGGCAATTACACCCCCATGGTGCGCGAGTCCTACCGAATCGGCGTGCCCGAGCCCGGCTGGTACCGCGAATTGCTCAACACCGATTCCGAATGGTATGGCGGCGCCAACATCCATAACGGCGGCGGCGTCCAGTCCGAGGAGGTGCCGTGGCACGGCCATGGCTGGTCCATCTGTCTTCGCCTTCCGCCTCTCGCCACCTGTGTGTTCAAGCGGGAGCGGTAATGCGGTACAAACGAAGGGCAATATCCGTTTGAGGACCGCATGAGCCCGCGCCGCCGCATTCTTCCCGGTTCGGCCAATCCCTTGGGGGCGACCTGGGATGGCAACGGGGTCAATTTCGCCCTGTTCTCGGCCCATGCCGAGAAGGTGGAACTGTGCCTGTTCGATCGGCGCGGCCTGCGCGAGGTCGAGCGCATCACCTTGCCCGAATATACCGACGAGGTCTGGCACGGCTATCTGCCTGATTGCCGTCCCGGCCAGCTTTACGGCTATCGCGTCCACGGCCCCTACGACCCCAATGAGGGGCACCGGTTCAACGCCCACAAGCTGCTGCTCGACCCCTATGCCAAGGCCCATGCCGGAAGCTTCGAGTGGTCGGACACCCATTTCGGCTTCAAGCCCGGCACGCCCAAACAGGACCTTATCGCCGACAAGCGCGATAACGCCCGTTTCATGCCCAAATGCCGGGTTCTGGATACCGCCTTCACCTGGGGCGATGATCGCCGCCCCAATGTTCCCTGGCCCGAGACCATCGTCTACGAGGCCCATGTGCGCGGCATGAGCATGAAGCATCCCGGCGTGACGAACGGCATGCGCGGCACCTTCCTGGGCCTGACCCAGCCGGGAATCATCGACCATTTGCGGCGCTTAGGCGTCACCACCCTGCAATTGCTGCCCATCCACGCCATGATCGACGAGAAGCATCTGGCAGATAAGGGCATGCGCAATTTCTGGGGCTATAACTCCATCGGCTTCTTCGCCTCCGATGCGCGCTACTACTCGGCCAGTCCCCATGGCGATTTCAAGACCATGGTGGCGCGGCTTCACGATGTGGGCATCGAGGTGATTCTCGACGTGGTCTACAACCACACCGCCGAGGGCAATCATCTGGGGCCGACCCTGTCTTACCGGGGCATCGACAATCTCAGCTATTACCGCCTGGGACCCGACGGCAAGCGCTGGTACGAGAACTATTCCGGTTGCGGCAATACGCTGAATCTGGCCCATCCCCGCGTGCTGCAGATGGTGATGGACAGCTTGCGCTATTGGGCCGAGGACATGCATGTGGACGGCTTCCGCTTTGATCTGGCGGCGTCGCTGGTGCGCGGCAAGGGGGGCTTTGACCATACATCCGGCTTTCTCGACGCGGTGCGCCAGGACCCGGTTCTGTCCAAGCTGAAGCTGATCGCCGAGCCTTGGGACTTAGGCGGAGACGGCTATCGCGTTGGACGTTTTCCCCCCGGCTGGTCCGAGTGGAACGGTCGTTACCGCGACACGGTGCGGCGCTTCTGGACCGGCGAGGGGGGCGTGATCGGCGATCTGGCCTCGCGCCTGACCGGCTCATCGGACATTTTTGGCTGGGGCGGGCGCAGGCCCTGGGCCAGCCTGAACTTCGTCACCTGCCACGACGGTTTCACCCTGGCCGATCTGGTCACTTACGAGCGCAAGCACAACGAAGCCAATCTGGAAGCCAACAAGGACGGCTCGGACGCCAATTACGCCTGGAATTGCGGCCATGAGGGCCCGTCGCCCTACCCCGAAATCACCGCGCTTCGGGCGCGTCAGAGCCGCAATCTGCTGGCCACCTTGCTGCTGTCCCAGGGCGTGCCCATGCTGCTGGCCGGCGACGAGATGGGGCGCTCGCAAAAGGGCAACAACAACGCCTATTGCCAGGACAACGAACTGGGCTGGGTTGACTGGTCTCAGGTGGACGAGGACCTGCTGGCCTTCGTCCAGATGCTGATTGGCTTGCGTAAATCCCATCCGGTGTTCCGCCGCCCGCGCTTCTTCGAAGGCAAGCGTCTGCCCAATTCTCCCTTAAAGGACATCGTCTGGATCACGCCTGAGGGGCGCGAGATGGGCCAGGGTGACTGGACCACGCCGTTCGCCCGCACGCTGGGCTTTGTGCTGGGCGGTGAATCCTGCGCCGTGGACAATCTCACGGGCCGCGAGGAGATGGACGACACCTTCCTGGTGCTGTTGAACGCCTATCACGAGGCGGTGCCCTATGTTCTGCCACCGCCCCATCTGGGCCGGTCGTGGGAACTGGTGCTCGACACCAACGACCCGGCGGGAAAGCAGGCGGGAACCCAATGGATGGCGGGCATCACTTATCCGCTGGGAAGCCGATCTTTGGCGGTCTTGCGCCGCTCGGGCGGTCTGCGTAACGGGCCGCGCGACGCAAGCGTTAGCCCAGGCGGCGTGCCGCAGGATGAAACTGAAGGGAATGTGGAATGAGCGGAACCGACGCTCTGGACCGTTTGGCGCGTCTGGCGGGGATCGAAGACGGCTGGTGGGACTTCTTCGGCGAGTGGCGGGTGGTCCCGCCCGAGACCAAGCGGGTTTTCCTGGGCGCCATGGGTCTGCCCGCCGACAGTGACGAGCAGGTCTGGGCCAGCCTCAAGGATCTGGAAAGCCGGTCCTGGCGCCGGGCTCTCGAGCCGGTGATGCTGGCCGAGGAACACGGGACTCCGCCCTCCATCGCCATTACCCTCCCCGCCGAGGCCGACGAGGCCGTGCATTCCTGGGTGCTGGAGGAGGAACTGGGCATCCGCCATCAGGGCAGCTTCCGTCCCGGTGAACTGCGCTGGAGCGAGGAGTATCAGCTCGACGGTCATCTGATCCACCGGCATTGGCTGGATCTGCCCGCGCTTCCGCCCTGCGGCTATCATCGCCTTATCCTGTCGGGTCCCAAGGGCGTCCTGGGCGAGATGGCGATGATCGTCACCCCGCCCAGCGCCTTCGTGCCCGAGCAGGTGGAAAGCGGGGCGGGGGCCTGGGGCATCGCCACCCAGATCTATTCCCTGCGCTCCGAGCGCGACTGGGGGGTGGGCACCTACGGCAATCTGGGTGATCTGGCGGAAGGCGCGGCCAAGTTGGGCGCCGCCTGCGTGGGCATCAATCCGCTGCACGCCCTGTTTCCCGCCGATCCCGAGCGCTTCAGCCCCTATTCGCCGTCTTCGCGGCGTTTCCTCAACATCGCCTATATCGATGTGGAGGCCATCCCTGAATTCCAAGACTGCCTGGAAGCCCGGCGCATGTTCGCCTCGCCCGGTTATCAGGCGACCCTGGCGCGGCTGCGCGGCTATGCGCTGATCGAATATCCTGACGTCATGCGCCTGTCGCGGCCCATGCTGGAGGTGCTGTACCGCTGGTTCCGCCGCACCTCTATGGGAGACGATAATCCGCGCGGCCAGGCGTTCCGCACCTTTCAGGCCGAGCAGGGCGTGTCGGGGCAGCGCTTTGCGGTGTTCGAGGCGCTGCACGACCAATTCACCCGCGACGGCACGCCTTATTGGCGGCACTGGCCGGAGCAATACCGCCGCCCCGATTCCGCCGCATTGGCCGATTTCGTCCTGGAACATGTGGAGACGGTGGAGTTCTTCCAGTGGCTTCAGTTCATCGCCGACGAGCAATTGGCCGAGGCCCAAGCCAGGGGCAAGGCGGCGGGCGCCGCCATCGGCCTGTATCGTGATCTGGCTGTCGGCATTGCTGGCGACGGAGCCGAGGCTTGGGCGCAGCAGGATTCCCTGGCGCTGGGCGTTTCGGTGGGCGCGCCGCCGGACCCGCTGGCGTTGAAGGGCCAGGATTGGGGGCTGGTGCCCTTCAATCCCATCACGCTGCGCGAGAACTTCTACGCCCCCTTCATCGAGGTGATGGCCGCCAATATGCGCCATGCCGGGGCGCTGCGCCTGGACCACGCCATGAGTCTGGCCCGGCTGTATTGGGTGCCGCCCGGCCAGCCCGCCGACCAGGGCGCCTATGTGCGCTATCCCGCCGAGGATCTGTTCCGGCTGGTGGCGCTGGAAAGCCGCCGCAACCGCTGCCTGGTGATCGGCGAGGATCTGGGCACCGTGCCCGAGGGCTTCCGCGAACGCATGGACCGCATGGGCATCTTCGCCTATCGCGTCATGGTGTTCGAGAAGACCAAGGACGGGGCCTTCCGCGCGCCGGAAGACTTCGACACCCAGGCCCTGGCCATCGCCGCCACCCATGATCTGCCCAGTTTGCGCGGCTGGTGGGCGGCCAAGGATATCGACCGGCGCGAAAAGCTGGATCTCTACCCCCGTGAGGGGCAGGCGGCGGAAGAGCGCGCCGCACGCGCCGCCGATCGCGCCGCCATGGTTGCGGCCTTGGCGGGCCAGGGTCTGCTGGCGGTCGATTTCCCGGTGGGGCCCGCCCTGTCCGATGATCAGGCGGTGGCCCTGTCGGCGGCGGTTCACGCCACTCTCGGCCGCTCGGCGTCGAAGCTGATGATGGTGCAGATGGAAGATGTGCTGGGCCAGGAGATTCAGATGAACCTGCCCGGCACCACCACCCAGCACCCCAATTGGCGTTTGCGCTACAAAGCCGAGACCGCCGCTATCCTGGCTGACGCTCGGATTGTGTCGACGGCGGAGGGGCTGAAGGCTGGGGGGCGGTGAGGCTTGAGACATAAGATTCACGGAGATTGCCCCTTCCCCTGGTATGACCGGCCTTGCCCACGCCGCTGTTTCATGGCGGAATGGCGGTGGATGGAACAGGCGGGAAACCCGGTATGAAAAAGGCGAAGCCTCCGGTGGTGAGGTTGCTGAGCGATGATGTGGCAAGCATCAAGGAAGCCATCGGCAGCCATCTGCTCTACACGGTGGGCAAGGAACCGATCAACGCCACGGCGCGCGACTGGTTCATGGCCGCTGCCCATACGGTGCGTGATCGGGTCACCGAACACTGGATGCCGACTCTCAACCGCTATTACCGCGAGGATTCCAAACGGGTCTATTACCTGTCCATGGAGTTCCTGATCGGCCGCACCCTGGTCAACAGTCTGATCAATCTGGGGCTCTATGACACGGTGCGTCAGGCCATTTCCGAACTGGGCCAGGATTTCGACGAAGTGGCGGCCTGGGAAGTGGAAGCGGCGCTGGGCAATGGCGGTCTGGGCCGCCTTGCCGCCTGCCTGCTGGATTCCATGGCGACCATCGGCGTGCCCGGCTTTGGTTACGGCATCCGCTATGATTACGGCATGTTCACCCAGCATGTGGATAACGGCTGGCAGGTGGAAAGCCCGGAAAACTGGCTGCGCTATGGCAATCCCTGGGAGTTCCCGCGTCCGGGCGTGATCTTCCCCGTGCGTTTCGGTGGGCGCGTCATTCATTTCCGCGATGTCTTGGGCCATACCCGGTCGCAATGGGTGGATGCCGAGGAAGTGATGGCCATGGCCTTCGACGTTCCGGTTCCCGGCTATGGCGGCAAGGTGGTCAACAATCTGCGCCTGTGGTCGGCCAAGTCGACCCGCGAATTCGACCTGAAATACTTCAACGCCGGCAATTACATCGAGGCCGTTCGCGACAAGAATGAATCCGAGACCCTGTCCAAGGTGCTTTACCCCTCGGACATGACCGACCGGGGCAAGGAACTGCGCTTCAAGCAGGAATATTTCTTTGTCGCCGCCTCCATCCAGGACATCCTGGCCCGCTTCAGGAAAAGCCATTCCGACTGGAACCGGCTGCCCGACAAGGTGGCCATCCAGCTCAACGATACCCACCCCGCCCTGGTGGTGGCCGAACTGATGCGGGTCCTGGTGGACGAGCATCAGATCGAGTGGTCCCAGGCCTGGGATCTGGTGCGGGGCTGCTGTGCCTATACCAACCACACCTTGCTGCCCGAGGCGCTGGAAACCTGGTCCATCGACCTGTTTGAGCGGGTATTGCCGCGCCATCTGGAAATCGTCTTCGCGCTCAATCACGAATTCCTGCAAGGCGTCCGCTATCGCCATCCGGGCGATTCCGAACTGCTGCGCCGTGTCTCGCTGATCGCCGAAGGCGACGAACGCCGGGTGCGCATGGGCCATCTGGCGGTGATCGGCAGCCACAAGGTCAACGGCGTCGCGGCCATTCATACCGGCCTGATGAAAAGCACCATCTTTTCCGACTTCGAGCATTTGAGCCCCGGCAAGATCACCAACAAGACCAACGGCGTGACGCCGAGGCGTTGGCTGCTGGCGGCCAATCCGGCCTTGGCCGCGCTGATCACTTCCCAGATCGGCGACGGCTGGATCACCGATCTCGACAAGCTGCACAGGCTGGAGCCCCTGGCCGACGACCCCGCCTTCCGCAAGCAGTTTGCCGCCGTGAAGCGGGGCAACAAGGAGCGCCTGGCCGTCATGCTGTCTCAGCGCCTCGGCGTCGAGGTGGACGTGGACTCCCTCTTCGACGTTCAGGTCAAGCGTATCCACGAATACAAACGCCAGCTTCTGAACGTGCTGCACGTCATCACCCGCTATGGCCGCATCCGTTCCAATCCGCTGATCCACCCGGTGCCGCGCACCGTGATCATCGGCGGCAAGGCGGCGCCCGGCTATCACATCGCCAAGCTGATCATCAAGCTGGTCAACGATGTGGCCGAGGTGATCAACAACGATCCCCTGGTGGGCGGCAAGCTGAAGCTGATCTTCATCCCCAATTACAATGTCTCGACCGCCGAACTGGTCATGCCCGCAGCCGATCTGTCCGAACAGATTTCCACGGCGGGAACCGAGGCCTCGGGCACCGGCAACATGAAGATGAGCATGAACGGGGCCCTGACCATCGGCACCTGGGACGGCGCCAATGTGGAAATCTGCGAAGAGGTGGGCGAGGAAAACATGTTCCTGTTCGGTCTCTCTGCACAGGATGTGGCGCGCCGCCGCGTGGATGGCTACGACGCCCGTGCCGCGGTGAAGGCCGATCCCGACCTGTCCTGGGCGCTGGAGATGATCGGCACCGGATTCTTCTCGTCCGACCAGCCCGATCGCTATCAGCAATTGGTGGATATCCTGACCACCGGCGGCGACCACTATCTGCTGTCGGCTGACTTCCCGCTTTACATGGCGGCGCAAGAGCGGGTGGATCAGACCTATCGCGATCCCGAGGACTGGACGCGCAAGGCCATCCTCAATGTGGCGCGCATGGGAAAATTCTCGTCCGACCGCACGGTGGCCGAGTATGCCAGGGAAATCTGGGGGGCGTTGTAGGCGTCTGGACCTGGGATGCGGCCGCGACGGCCGCGCTTCCACCGGCCGTTTCTCATCCCGGAGCGCGGGCGTCTTGCCCGCCTACCGGACAATGTCATCCGATGACGGGGATCAGCGGACGGTCCAGAAGGACGAATTGTCGGCGGGTTGCTGGGTGGCGACCAGATCGCGGACCCGTTCCATGACCGCGGCATTGGTCGCCTGATCCCTGGGAGCGGCCTGCTCCTTGGAGGGCATCGGAGCGGCCGCGGTAACCGTCGGGGCCGGTTTGGCGGCCTGCGGAGCGGTCTTGGCTATCTGGGGCTTGGGCGCCTGATCCCTGGGATAGGTGTATTCGACGGATTTGAGCGGCGTGACGTCCAGCGAAACGGCGGGCTTGGCACGGCTGAGATTGTCCACTTCCAGGCGGCCCATGGCGGCCAGCAATTCGTAGGACGACTGATACATGTCGTAATAGGCGCCGGTATAGTTGATCCGGGCGTCGTTGATGCGGGTTGCTTCGTCCAGCACCTCGGTGACGGTGGCCTTGCCAGCGTCGAGCTTCTTCTTGGTGGCTTCCCACACTTCCTCGGCCAGGATGGCGGCATTTTCCAGCAGATCCAGGCGTTGGCGGGCAGTCTGCAACTTATGCCAAGCGGTGCGGGTCTGCTCCGCGATCTTGCGGCTGGTATGGAAACGGTTGTCCTTGCTGGCGCCATGGTCCCAGGAGGCCTGGGCGACGGTGGCGTCGGTCTTGAAGCCGGAGAACAGTTCCCAACTGGCCACCAGCATCAGCGACCAGTCGCGGCGCACGCCGACCGTGGCGTTCTTGCCATGCTCGTAATCGGCCTTGCCCACCAGATCGAGGGTCGGATAGTAGCCAGCCTCGGCGATATTGCGCTTGTCGCCCGAAAGGTCGATGGCGCCGGTGGCCGATTCCAGGGACGGGTTGTCCTTCTCGGAGGCTTCCAGCGATTGGTCCAGGGTCTCAGGGATCAGATCCAAGGGCAGCGGCGGATCGGACAGGGAGGCCACATCGGGGGCATGGCCGAAGACCTGGGTGTATTTGGCGACGGCGGCGTGGAACTGGCCCTCGTAATTGACGCGGCGTTCCTTGGCCACCTGCAGGCGCTGTTTGGCCTGCAACACGTCGGTGGCGATGCCCGAGCCCTTGCGGACGCGCTCGTCCTCCAGATTCTCCTGCTCGGCGATCTTGCGCTCGTTCTCGCGCGACAGCGCCACCAGCTTGGTGGTGCGCATGATGTCGAGATAGGCGATGGCGCCTTCCAGCAAGGTGGCCTGGCGGGTGGCGCGCAGATCGGATTCGGAAATGCGCCGGGAGGTCTTGGCCGAGTCCACCGTGGAATCAGTGGCGAAACCGTCGAAAATCTTCTGGGTGACGGTCAGGCCGCCAGTATTGCGCTTGTCCATAAAGGGCTTGGCCTGGGTGGCCCGCCGGTCGGGGCTGTCGATATATTCGTGGCCCTGGTCGCCGGTCAGCTTGACCGTTGGCATATAGCCGGCACGGGCGCTACGAATGCCCTCATCGGCGGAACTGATGCCCTTCAGCTTTGCCTGAATTTGGGGATGGCTGGCGACAAGGTCGCGCATCTCGTCTTCTAGCGTGCCAGCCACAGCAGGCGCCCAGCACGCAGCCACACAGGCTGCGACCATGGCCCAGTGCTTAGGCTTGTGGTCCAGGATGCTTGAAATCCCCAAGATATGCACGCAGCTAGCCCCTAATGTACGGCTCTGATATACACCGGATCATCGGGTTTGTGAATCGGCTAAAGCGTTAAGGTCTATCTATTTTGGGTGAGTGACATGTCGGGGATGGATGTCGAGGACGAACGCTTTTTGACCCGCCTGGCCGAGCGTATGCCCGGCGACGCCGAAGTCCTGGCGCGCCTCGCCGTGATGCGGGTGCGCCTCGGCGCCCTGGACGGGGCGAAGGCCGTCGCCGAACGGGCCGTTGAACTGGCGCCGGGCCTGGCCGAAGCCCATGCGGCCCTCGGTCTGGTGCTGAGCAAGACCAGGCAGTTTCCCGAAGCCCGTGCCAGCCTGGAGCGTGCCGTCAAGCTGAACCCTGGATTGGGAATGGCCTGGATGCATCTGGGCGAGGTCCTGTCGGTCCTGCCCGATCAGGCTCAGGCGGCGGTGGATGCCCTGCGCCGCGCTTCGGGCCTGATGCCGCGCGATCCCCGTCCCCTCAACGCCCTGGCCGGGGCGCTGATGGGGTATCAGCGCTATGACGACGCCATCGGCGCCTATCGCGCCGCCACGGCCCTGGCGAGCGAGCCCAATCTTGCCGATATGCTGAACAATATGGGGGTGGCGCTGGAACGTCTGGAAAGGCGTGACGAGGCGGTTCCCGTGATCCGCGCCGCATCGCTCATCCGTCCGGATTCTGCGGCCATTCAAGACAATCTGGGCAATGCCCTGCTCGGCACCGCGCGGGCCGAGGAGGCGGAGGCCTGCCACAGGCGGGCCCTGGCCCTGGGTGCCAAAGGAGCCGAAACCTGGAGCAATCTGGGCAATGCCCTGCATCGCCAGGGACGGCTGGACGAAGCCGATGCCGCCTATCGCCGCGCCATCCAGATCAATCCCGAAGGCCCAAAGTTTCATACCAATCTCGCCCTCAATCTTCTGCTTTCTGGACGGATGGAGGAGGGGTGGCGGGAATACGAATGGCGTTGGCGCGGCCATCCCAACCTGCCGCCCTATCTGAGCGACCGCGTGTGGACAGGCGAAGCCTTGCCGCCCGATCTGCCAGCGGGCGGAACCCTCTTGCTGCAGGCCGAGCAGGGCTATGGCGATACCCTTCAGTTCGTTCGCTATGTGCCGATGCTGAAGGAACGCGGCGTCAGCCGAGTGGTGCTGGCCTGCCAGCCGGAACTGATCCGTCTGATGGAGACCGCGCCGGGTCTGGACGAGGTGGTGGGAGAGACCGGGCCTCTGCCGCCCTTCGACAAGGCCCTGACCTTGCTGTCGCTGCCGGGGGTTCTGGCCGGTCATGCGGCCCCTGCCGGGATTCCTTATCTCTCGGTCCCCAAGGGCGTGCGCATGGCCCTGCCCGTCGCCCCGGCCGGGACGCTGAAGGTCGGCCTGGCCTGGGCAGGACGGCCCACCCATGGCGATGACTGGAACCGCTCCATCCCCGCCGGGATGCTCGATCCCATTCTCGATGTTTCCGGGGTGAGCTTCTATTCGCTGCAACGCGGCGCCGTGGCGCCCCGGCTGGGACGCCCGCCCGCGGAGCGGCTGGTGGAGGCCGCCGATCTCTGCGCCGATTTCTGCGATACCGCCGCCATGCTGAGCGGCTTGGACCTGATCATCTCCGTCGATACCGCCGTGGTCCATCTGGCCGGTGCGCTGGGCAAGCCCGTATGGCTGCTGCTGCCCAGTGTGCCGGATTTCCGGTGGCGCATGGAGGGCGATACCTCCGAGTGGTATCCCGCCTTCCGCCTGTTCCGGCGCAAGCCCCAAGGGGGGTGGGATGCGCCCATCGCCCGTGTGGCTCAGAGCCTGCGCGCCCTGGTGGCGCAATCCGCATCCCCCTGATCCAGGGGCGTCCGTCCAAAGCCCCCGTGTCTTCGGCATTGCTGCGTATTTAGCGCGTAAAGTCCTTGATGTATACAATCTCAGAATGCAATCTGTCCTTACGCATCCGCTGCGTTGATTATTGCCGCTGACTAAGGCGCGTAATGCGTGTTTTGCGTGAGGGCCGGATTGAGCACGACTGGGACGAATCGGGCGCGCAGACCCAAGGATCCGACGGAATTATCCGCGGCGGAATGGGTCCGGCAGCAATTGATCGACGACATCGTGGCCGGGCGGCTGCGTCCCGGCGAGAAGCTGTGCGAAGTGAAGATCGCGACACGGCTGGGCTGTTCGCGCACCCCGGTGCGGGAGGCCTTTCGCCATCTGGGCGCCATGGGCCTGGCCATTTTCGAGAAGAACCGTGGAGGCAATGTGGTGCGGCTTGAACGCGCCATGATGCTGGAACTCTTCGAAGCCCTGGCGGAAATCGCCGCCGCCTGTGCCGGGCTCAGCGCATCGCGTCCGGATAGCCTGCGCAAGATCTGGGTCGATCATGACTGGCGGCGCAATGTGGCCGCGCCCGCTGGCACCGGAGGGGAACAAGACCTTTTCACGGTTCTGTTCGACCAATGCGGCAATCGCCTTCTGGCTGAGACGGGCCGGGCCATCCGCTGCCGCCTGCTGCCCTATTGGCGGATGCTGGGCGCCTCCGCCGACCAATGGCCCGGTTTCGGCGAACGGGGGCAGGACGAGGCGGTCCGGGCCATGGGCGCGGGCGACGGCCGCTCTGCCCGGCGTTTGATGCGGGCCTTCGTGCTGATGGCCCGCGATCAGGCGGTGAGAGGGTTGCCTCAGGCCGTTCTGCCCTGATTCCATGGCCCTGACGGGCCGGGCTTATCCGCCGCCCCGCTGAAAGGCCCGGTCCCAATGGGCCAGAAACGCCGCGCCGTCGCCTTCGCCGAAGGTGAAGGCGATGCGCAGACGGGGCAGGCTCAGCAGGCGCGAGAGGGAGAGCGGCGGCAGTTCCTCCACCGTGATGGTGATGGCGCCGACCTCCAGGCAATGCCCGTCGATCCAGCGATAGTCGAACCCGCGCAAGGCCAGGGGAATATGGCGTCTGAACTCCTCCAGACCCATGGAGGAGATGCGTTCGGCCCGAATGCTCATCCGCCGCCGATGGGCGGCCAGATGCTGACCGTATCGCCGGGGGACAGGCGGGTGGAGGTGCGGGCATCGGGGGGCACGAACGCGCCGTTGAGCAGCACCAGATGGCAATCCTTGTCCGACAGGCCAAAGTGGGCGATCAGGGCGCCGATATCACTCTCCTCGGCCATGTCCACCTCGGTGGCATTGGCCACGGAACCGGGCGGCAGATGACGGCCCAGTAGGGCGAACAGTTTCAGCGTCACCTTGGCCAAACCCTAGACTCCCTGCGCACAGGCCACATAGGCCTCGGCAAGGCGCGACGGATCTTGCGTGAGGCGCTCCAGCCACTCGCCCAGCCGCAGCTTGGTCTGGATTAGGCCGCGGATGATGCCGATCTCGTTGGTCATGCCCACCGTATTGGCTCCCACCAGACGGTCGCCCTGGAATTCCAGGCGAAGATAGCGGAAATGCTCCTCGTCTACCATGCGCACCTGTTTTCCGCCCTCCGCCCCCATCCACTGGCCGAAGGAACACGAGATCAGGCCCAGCGTCTCCAGCGTGTTCATGGACAGCGACCCGCCGAAAGGCGTCGGGTGGCCGCTCATATTCATGGCGGCGACACGCCCATGCTCGACCGCCGTGGGCTGGATGGCGTGCACTTCGGTGAGGCCGGTGCAGCAGTTGAAGCCCTGGGCCACGTCGCCTGCCGCCCAGATGCCCGGCACATTGGTGCCCAGATACTGGTCGACGATAATGCCGTCTTCGATCGCGATGCCGCTCCCTTCGAGGAAAGCGGTATTGGTCTTCACCCCGGTGCCGACGATAACCAGATCGGCCTCGGCGCTCTTGCCCGAATCCAGCGTCACCAGCAGGCCGGAGTCCCGCTGCTCGATGGCGGTGGGCCGTCCGGCGGTCAGAACCTCGACGCCCTTGGCCCGGCACCAGCGCATGATCATGCCGCCCGCCGTCTCGTCCATCATGGAGCGCACCATGCGGCCCGAGGAACCGCAACTGACCGTCACCTTGGCGCCGCGCTGCACCAGGGATTGCAAGATGATGCAAGACACGAAGCCCGCGCCCAGCAGCAGAACCCGGCGTCCGGGCTTCAACAACGGGTCGATGCGCCGCAGATCTTCCAGGGTCCAGCACGAATGAACCCCCGGCAGATCCAGTCCGGGAACGCGCGGCCGGGCCGGTGACGAGCCGGTGGCGATCAACAGGGCGTCATAGGAAAGCGGTGCGCCGCTTTCCAGACGCACCTGACGGGCGCCGGAATCAACCCCGGTCACCCGGTCGTGCAGCAAGGCGATGCCCAAGGCTTCGTAGTGCCCCCAATCCTTGCGCAGCCAGGTGCCGGATTCATCGATCTTGCCCGACATGGCATAGGGGATGGCCATGCGGGAATAGGGCGGGCCGGGCTCGGCACAGACCAGGGTGATGGAGCCTTCCGCATCCTGTCGGCGCAGGGTTTCGGCGCAGACCACTCCGGCCGGACCGCCTCCGACGACGACGTAGCGACGAGCCATGGCGTTTCCCCCTTTCCTTCCGCGCCATAAGGCGCGCGGCCCCTTGGGCCTAACCGGCTTGCGCCGGTCTTAACGATGCAGCGTCTGGACGAATCCGTTCATGAAGCGGGTCGGATCGGCCATCATCTGCTCTTTGACCGCCGGACCCAGGCGGCGCTTGGACTGGATCAGGCCGCGCAGCGCGCCCACATGGTCGGTGGTGCCCACCGCCTGGGCGCCGATCACCACATCACTGGTCCCGTCGAATTCCAGGCGGAGATAGCGGAATCCCGCCTCGTCCACCAGACGGGCGCAATGGCCGCCATTGCCCTGCCAGGACCCGAAGGAGCAGGTGATCAGCCCCAGCGTGTCCAGCACATTCATGTTGAGCGAGCCGTGATAGGCCTGATCATTGCCGGTCATGTTATAGGCGGCGATGCGGCCATGGGCGGCCGCCGTGATCTGGATGGCGTGGACATGGGCCTCACCGCTCATGAAGTCGCGGCCCTGGGCCACGTCGCCAGCGGCAAAGACGTGGGGCAGACTGGTGCGCATGTGGTCGTCCACCAGAATGCCGTTGCCCAAAGCGATGCCCGAGGCGGCCACCGCTTCGGTGTTGGAGCGAACGCCCGCCGAAACCACCACCAGATGGGCAGGCAGGGTGGCGCCGTCGGAGAGTTCGACCACTAGGCTATCGCGGGTGTCGGCGGCGCTCTCGGCCTGGGTGATGCGGCGGATGCCGGTGCCGGTCAGGACACGAACGCCCTTGGCCTCGCACCAGCGCTTGAGCATGCCGCCCGCCACCTCGTCCATCATGCGCGGCACCATGCGGTCGCCCATCTCCACCACGGTGAGGCTGACCTGACGCAGCGCCAGGGCTTCGAGCACGATGGTGCCGACGAAGCCCGCGCCCATCAGCACCACATGGGAGCCGGGAATGGCCTCCTCGGCGATCTTGCGGGCATCGGCCAGGGTCCAGCAGGTATGGACGCCGGGCAGGTCGAGGCCTTCAATGGGCGGGCGCATGGGCCGGGCGCCCAGGGCCAGAAGCAGCCGGTCATAGGCCAGGCTCTCGCCGCCATCCAGCGCGATGCGCTTGGCGGCCGGGTCCAGGCCGGTCATGCGCCTGCCGGGCATCAAGGTGATGCCGAGGCGGTCGTAATGATTGGGGCCCTTGCGCAGATAGGTGCCGTCCTCGCCCACCTTGCCGACCAGCATGTAGGGAATGGCCATGCGGGAATAGGGGGGCTCGGGCTCGTCACCCACCAGGGTGATGGTAGCCTCGGGTTCCAGCTCGCGGATGATTTCCGCGGCCGTCACGCCCGCAGGGCCAGCTCCGACGATGAGGTGATGCACCGGATCGTTCCTCTTAGAAATGAAGGAGGGGCCGCCCGTTTGGGGCGGTCCCTTTTCGCTTCAGGCCAGATGCAGGCGCTTCAAGGTCTCGGCGGTGGGTATGCCGTCCGTGGTCCAGCCGCGCAGCTGGTAGTATTCGGGCAGCATCTTGTCCAGACCCGAGGTCAGCCCCTTGGCCGGGCCGGTCTTGGCCGCGTCCTTCATGAGGCGTTTGGGCAAGGTGTCGTCCGCCGCCGTCATGCCTGCCGCCAGATTGAACTGGCGTTCCAGGGTCCAGATGCGCTCGCCCACTTCGAGGAGGTATTCGGGCGTCCACTCGCCCTCGCAAGCGGCGTCCAGCTGGGGCGCCAGATTCTCCAGGCTCCAGGCGAAGGTGGTGAAGATGCACACCCCCGAGGCGTCGAAAGCCGCCGTGGCGTCCTGGAAGGCCTTGACCAGACCGGCCTTGCCCTCGGTGGCCAGGGGATCGCTCTTGAAGGGGATCCCCAGAACTTCCGAGGCCACGGTATAAGAGCGCAGGTGACAGGCGCCCCGGTTGGACGTGGCATAGGTCAGGCCCATGCCTTGGATGCCGCGCGGGTCGTAAGCCGGGAATTCCTGGCCCTTGACCGACATGGACAACTCGGGGTGGCCGTATTTGGCGGTCAAGCGCTTGGAGCCCATGCCCAGTTCCAGGCCGAAACCCTCGCCCTTGCCGGTCAGTTCCGCCATCTTCACCAGGGCCTCGGCCGAGCCGAACTTCAGTTCGATGCCGCCGGTCTCGGCCGACGTGATGACGCCCATCTCATAGAGTTCCATGGCCGCCGCCAGGGTCGAGCCGAAGGAGATGGGATCGATGCCGTGCTCGTTGCACATGAAATTGGCGAAGGTGCAGGCCTCGAGGTCATCGACGCCGCAATCCGAGCCCAGGGCCCAGGCCGCCTCGTATTCCACGCCGCCCGAAGGTTCCTTGTACTGGGGCCGCGACGCGATGGAGAAGTGGCCAGGGTCCATGCGCGAGATGCGGCCGCAGGCGATGGTGCAGCCGAAACAGGCGCCGTTGGTGGCCAGATTGGTCTTGCCGTCGGTGGGGCGCGGCTCGTGCATGGCCTCGGCCGAGATCTTGTGGGCGCCCTCGAACTGGACCTCCTTGAAGTTCCGGGTCGGCATGGCCCCGATCTCGTTGATGACGTTCATCAGAACCTGGGTGCCGTATTTGGGCAGTCCCTGGCCGGTGACGGCGTTATCGGCCAAGACCTTCTTGTGCTCGATGGTGGCTGCGATGAAGCGCTCGGGGTCCTTGACCGTCACACCCCTGGTGCCGCGCACCGCGATGGCCTTGAGATTCTTGGAGCCCATCACCGCGCCCACGCCGGACCGCCCAGCGGCGCGGTGCAGATCATTGACGATGCAGGCGTAGAGCGCGCCCTTTTCCCCGGCTGCGCCGATGGTGGCGACGCGCAGCATGGGGTCCTGGTGCTTGGCCTTCAGGCCATTCTCGGTCTCCCACACCGTCTTGCCCCAGTATTCGGCGGCGTCCCTGATCTCGACGGTTTCGTTCTCGATGGACAGGTAGACGGGCTTGGGCGACTTGCCTTCGACGATGATCATGTCCCACCCGGCATTCTTCAGCTCATTGCCGAAGAAGCCCCCGGAATTGGAACAGGCGATGCAATTGGTCAGCGGCCCCTTGGTCACCACGGAATAGCGTCCACCGGTGGAGGCGGCGGTTCCGGTCAGCGGTCCGGTGGTGAAGATCATCTTGTTGGCGGGCGACAGGGCATCGACCTTGGGGTCGACTTCCTCGGCGAAATATTTGGTGGCCAAGCCGCGTTGCCCCAGATACTGCCGCGCCCAGTCGCGGTTCAGGTCCTCGGTCTTGACGGTGCCCGTGGTGAGATCGATGCGGAGAAACTTGCCAGTCCAGCTCATGACGTGGCCCCTTCAATCAAGCGTGGGTGTGCGACTGGGTATCGGTCTTGACCGCCCATTGCCGCATCTTGTCGTAGCCGGTCTGTTCGGCATCCACATAGGTGATCGCCCCGGTGGGGCAGGCCTTGGCGCAGGCGGGATCGCCGCCGCACAGGTCGCACTTGGCCACCTTGCCGCTGTCGGCCACGTAATTGATGGTGCCGAAGGGGCATGCGATGGTGCAGACCTTGCAGCCCACGCAGATATTGTCGTTCACCACCTTGGCCTTGGTGCCGCCGTCGATCTTGATGGCGTCCACCGGACAGGCCTGCAGGCACCAGGCCTGGGCGCATTGGGTGCAGGTATAGGGGACGAAGCGGGCCTCGGAATGGATGTCGAAGACGCGGATGCGTGACTTGGACGGATTGAAGCTTTTGTCCTTCTCGAACGAACACGCCATCTCGCACTGGCGGCAGCCGGTGCACTTGGCGGGCTGAATCAGCAATGATTTCTGCATCCCAGGACTCCCCTCCGGGGCGCGCCCCGGTCGGAGCGCGCGGTAGGATTGGGGCAGGCCGACGATCCCTGGCAAGCGCATGCCGCCGAGCCTGGGTGCCCCTGCCGTTTCCCATTATTTACAACCGGAGATAACTTATCACATGGGGCGTGCGAGGGGTATTGACGAAAGGTATAACGCGGCTTTTACGGAAGCTTCAGGGAGGTTCCGTAAAAAACGCGCAAATTAACATATTAGCGCGTTGCGTGTATCTGGGGCGCCGCACGGCCTTTGGCGGCGCCTCTTCCGCGATGGTCAGGCCGCCTTGATGGCGGCCAGGAAGCCAGAGACTTCCGAAGCCAGTTGCTCGGATTGCTGCGACAGTTCGTCGGCGGTGCCCAACAACTGATGCGCCGCGCTGCCAGTGGTGGCCGCCCCCTGGTTGACCAGGGTGATGGAGGAGGTGACCTCGCGGGTTCCGCTTGAGGCTTCCTGGACATTGCGGGCGATCTCGGCGGTGGCGGCGGTCTGCTCTTCCACCGCCGAGGCGATGGCCGCGGCGCTTTCCGAAATGCTGGAAATGGTGTGGCCGATGCCGCCGATGGCGCTGACGGCATCGCGGGTCACGGCCTGGACCGAGTTGATCTGGATGACGATGTCTTCCGTCGCCCGCGCCGTCTGGGTGGCCAGATGCTTCACCTCGTTGGCGACCACGGCGAAGCCTTTTCCGGCCTCACCGGCCCTGGCCGCCTCGATGGTGGCGTTCAAGGCCAGAAGATTGGTCTGGGCGGCGATGTCGTTGATCAGGGTCACCACCTGACCGATGCGGCTGGTGGCTTCGGACAGGGACAAGACGATGTCGTTGACCCGCTCGGCCTCCTCGGAGGCCCGGTGCGAGATTTCGCTGGAATTGGCGACCTGGCGGGCGATCTCGTGTTCCGAGGCGGCCAGTTGCTCGGCTGCGGCGGCCACGGTCTCCACATTGACCGAGGCCTGCTCGGCGGCGGCGGCCACCACAGTGGACTGGCGCGACGTGTCCTCGGCCACCGAGGTCATGGACTGGGCGGAATCGCGCAGATGATGGGCCGAATCCGTGACGCCCTTCAGCACCGCGAAGACGCTGGCGTTGAAGTCGGCGGTCAGGCGCTCGATGGATTCCTGGCGGCGGTTGCGGGCCGCCTGCTCGGCGGCCTGGGCCGCTTCGAGACGGTGGCGGGCCTGGCCGTTCCCCTTGAAGATTTCCAACGCCCGAATCATCTCGCCGATCTCGTCCTTGCGCTCGGTATGGGGAATCTCCACTTCGAGATTGCCGTCGGCCAGATCGCGCATGGCGGAGATGCTGCGCTTGAGCGGCGCAGCCAGGTTGCGCTTGGCGATGGTCCAGCTGACCAGGATGGTGAGCGCGCCCACCACAACGGTAACCCCCACCATCAACTGCAGCGTCCGTTCGGCGGCGGTCAGGAAATCGGCCTTCTTGATTCCCACATACAGCACGCCGATGACATTGCCCGCGCTGTCCAAGATGGGGTCGTAGGCGGTCATATAGGGCTCGCCCAGGATTTCCACCTCGCCACGGAAGGGCGCCTTGCGGGTGAAGACCGACTCATAGGCGGCGGTCTTGGCCAATTGGGTGCCCACCGCCCGGTTGCCATCGGGCTTGATCACATTGGTGGTGACGCGGGTATCGCCCATGAAGACCGTGGCCGAGCCGCCGACCAGAGCCTTGACCTTGTCCACCACCTCGAAATTGCCGTTCAGCACGTGGTCGCCCGCCAGGATCTTGCCATCGGCCACGGTGAAAACCGTTCCCTTGGACTTCAGAACGTCCCAGGCCACTTTCATATTGGTCTCGACCCGCTCGCGCGCGGTGTCGGCGGCGCTGGCGTGCAGCAGCGACCGGCTAAGCAGGGTGACGCTCAGGCCCAGCAGAAGAACGCCCGACACGGCCAGGGCCATGATTTTGGGGACGATTCCCAGAGTAGCGATACGGTGGCCGAACATGGTGATCCCCCCCAAATTAGTTGTTGTCCGCAACACTACGTATAAGTATCACGATGGTGCACTGCAACGCTAGTCAATGAAATGCGACCCTGTGTTGCAAAATGTGATGCAAAGTAGAAAAAGGCCCGCAGACATGTGCGGGCCTTGATCTGATGCCACGGCTCGATGAGCTTGACTCATTGAGCCGTGGTTAGGCCCAAGGGGCCGCGCGCCTTATGGCGCGGAGGCCAAGCGACCCGGAGGGCGCGCTGAGGCAGATTGAGGGGCTCATTGATCGGTTCCGATCAATGAGCGTCGGTATGACGGCGGAGTTTGGGAATGCCAGATCCCGATGATCGCAACCGATCATCGGGATCTGGAAAAAGCGCTATTCCGCAGCTTCCGGCTTGGCGTTGCTGTGGCTGTGTTCGGGCTGAACGGGGCCGTCCGACGGCATGACGCTGATCAGCGAAGCCACCAGCGCCGCCAGGAAGGGCATGGCCTGAACCACCAGGGTCAGCGACCAGATACGCACATCCGGATCGGTGAAGTTGTTCCTGGGGATCAGCACGGCAATGGCTGCGATATAGTGGAGCAGGGCCAGGGTGGCCTCCTCCGAGGCCATCAGGAAGCCCTGGGTGAAGGCCGCCTTGTTGGCCATCTTGGGCGTGCGCATGAAGGGCGTGGACTTGGTGAAGATGCCCTGCCACATGGCCCAGGCGATGGAATAGGTCAACCCCATTCCGGCGATGGCCGCCAGGGACCGGCGCTTCAATCCGCAATCCACCCGCGTTGTGTAGAGGAAGAAGTGGTGGAAAATCTTCGCCACGAACACGCCCACGGTGGGCAGGGTGAAGAAGGGCAGGGGCGTGCTGAAATATCGGGGCGCCACGATCATGCCCAGCGACCAGGCCAGGGAGGCCGCGGCGAACAGCAGATAGAAGGCGTCGGCGAACCAGGGCAGCCAGCCCGCCACGAAGTGATACTTCTGGCCCGTGGTCAGGCCGGTCTCCTTGAAGGGGATCAGCGAGCGCCAGTGAGCCTTGAGGATCTGCACCGCGCCATAGGCCCAGCGGAAGCGCTGCTTCTTGTAGGCCATGAAGGAATCAGGGACCAGTCCGTGGCCCAGGCGGTCCTGGACATAGACCGACTGATAGCCCGCCTTCATCATGCGCAGGCCCAGTTCGGCGTCCTCGACGATGCACCATTCGCCCCAGCGTCCGGCGTCTTCCAGGGTCTTCTTGCGCACCATGGTCATGGTGCCGTGCTGGATGATGGCGTCGGCCTCGTTGCGGAACACCATGCCGATGTCGAAGAACCCGGCATATTCCCAGTTGATCATTTCCTTGAACAGGTCGTGTTCCCATTCACGGTGATCCTGGGGGGCCTGGACGTGGCCCACCTTGGGATTCTCGAAATAGGGGACCAAGCCGCGCAGCCAGTTCTTGTCCACGATATAGTCGGAATCCACCACGCCGATGATCTCGGCGTCCGGGTCGGTGACGGTCAGTCCGAAATTCAGCGCGCCCGCCTTGGCGCCCGGCCAGGGGGCGAGGTGATAGAACTTCACGCGTTCGCCCAGGGACTCGCAATATTCCTTCACCGGCTCCCAGACCTTGGGATCCTTGGTGTTGTTGTCGAGAACGATGATCTCGAAATCGGGATAATCCAGCGCCATAAGGGAATCGATGGTCAGCTTCACCATGGCCGGAGGCTCGTTATAGCACGGCAGGTGGATGGAGACCTTGGGGAAGCGCTTGATCTGATCGGGGGGCAGTGCCGCGAAACGCCGCTTGAACTTGCTGGCCCAGGTCAGCTCGGTGACCTCGATACCCGCGATCAGCACCACCACCAGCAAGAGCAACTGGGCGGGCAGCATGAGTCCCAGCATCAGCCCCGTACCGGGCGACACGTCGCGGATGACCGGCGTGGACATGGTCCAGATCAGCAGCGTGGAGGCGAACTGCACCAGCAGGGCGAAGAAGATCTTGCCCGGCAGGCGCAGCGTCTTCCACTTGCCCAGGAACCACACCACGGGCAGCAGGGCGATCAGGGTGGCGGTGATGGCCTGGGTCGGCCATTCCTCGAATTCCAGAACCGGGCCGATCCAGCTGAACTTGGGCTGGCGCTCGACGGTGTAGATGCCCCAATGCTTTTCCGACGCGGTGTTGTCCAGGTTCACTTTCCACGGCTGGTCGAAGGCTTCGACGATGTTGTAGTCGAGCTTCTCCTCGTGGGCCCAGTTGACGAAGTTGCGCAAGAACATGGCCTGATTGACCAGGGACGGCTCGGAAACGCCGTAATTGCGCCCCGCCGACGGCCAGCCAACTTCACCGATGAAGATGGGCTTTTCGGGATAGGCGGCCTTCACGTCCCTGACCATGCGCTTGGTGAAGTCCAGCGCGTCGTCGATGCGCACGCCGCCCGGTTCCCAGAAGGGCAGGGTGTGGATGGTGATGAAATCCACCTCGCGGGTCAGTTCGGGATAATCCAGCCAGATGGCCCAGGCCTCGGCGGTGCTGATCTTGACCCGGTCGGGGAGCGCGGCGCGCACCCGGCGCAGATAGCGGATCATCTGATCGGGCGACAGGCGGTGCAGGGTCAGATTTTCGTTGCCGACGATCACCCGGTCCACATTGGGATTGTCGCGCGCGATGCGGATGATGTTGGCGATTTCCACCTCGTTGCGGCCCAGGCGTTCGTCCAGCCAGGCACCGGGCAGGGCCTTCAACCCATATTTGGCGGCCAGTTCCGGGACCTGATCCAGGCCTTCCAGGGTGGAATAGGTACGGACCTGATGAACCTTGCCAGCCAGCATGGCCAGATCCTCGTCCATCTCGGCTCTGGTCGGCAGCAGCCACTCGTCCATATAAGGCAGCTTGCGCACGATGGTGGGGTCGTCATCGGCGCGCCCCGGACTGAACGAGACGGAATTGAGGGTGCCAGCCCAAGGCAGGGCGGCGTTCTGCGGGCGGTTCATCACCGCCCAGAAGCCGATATTGCCCAGAACGATCAGAAGCAGAACCACGAAGCCGGAAAGACGCATGATGCGCGAGGTACCCGTAACGAGTTGCAGGGAGCGGCTAACCGTCGAAGCCTGCCCTCCCTCACGACGCAACCCATCGCCCACGCGGGAGCGTCAGGGGTGAGCGGGTGAGGTGGAGCGGTGGCGGCGGATGCCGTTTGAATCCCTTGAATACTACCTGGATTATTACCCAGAGGCCGCACTCTGTCCATGGGGGTGACGGAGGCGAAAATCTCAAGCGTGCCTTGCGTCCCGGCCATGCCGCCCCGGAGTGACGGGGCGGCATGGTCCGCTGGCGTCATGCGCGGCCGAACACCCGCTTGAAAATGGTGTCCACATGCTTGGTGTGGTAGCCGAGATCGAACAGCTCTTCCAAGGTACGCGCGGGGATCTTGGCAGCCACTTCCGCGTCGGCCTTGAGCAGGTCGAGGAAGTTGGCCGATTCCAGCCACACCTTCATGGCGTTGCGCTGCACCGCCTTGTAGGAATCCTCGCGGCTCATTCCCGCCTGGGTCAGCGCCAGCAGGACGCGCTGGGAGAAGACCAGGCCGCCCAGCTGATTGAGGTTCCGGGAGACGGCCTCGGGATAGACCACCAGCTTTTCCACCACGCCAGCCAGACGGTTCAGGGCGAAGTCCAAGGTGACGGTGGCGTCGGGGCCGATCATGCGCTCCACCGAGGAGTGGGAGATGTCGCGCTCGTGCCACAGCGCCACGTTCTCCAGGGCCGGGATCACCATGCCGCGCACGATACGGGCCAGACCGGTGAGGTTCTCGGTCAGAACCGGGTTGCGCTTGTGGGGCATGGCCGAACTGCCCTTCTGGCCGGGCGAGAAATATTCCTCGGCCTCGCGGACTTCGGTGCGCTGCAGGTGGCGGATCTCCATGGCCAGATGCTCGACCGAACTGGCGATGACGCCCAGCGTGGCGAAGAACTGGGCGTGGCGGTCGCGCGGGATCACCTGGGTGGAGACCGGCTCGGGCTTGAGGCCCAGCTTGGCGGCCACATGCTCCTCGACGCGCGGATCGATATTGGCGAAAGTGCCGACCGCGCCCGAGATGGCGCAGGTGGCGATGTCTTCGCGCGCCGACTTCAGGCGGCGGCGGTTGCGCTGGAACTCGGCATGGAAGGTGGCGAATTTCAGGCCCATGGTCACCGGCTCGGCATGAATGCCGTGAGAGCGTCCCATGCAGACCATGTCCTTCAACTCGAAGGCCCGCTTTTCCAAAGCGGTCAGCACCCGGTCCAGATCGGCCAGCAGAATGTCGGCGGCCTGGGTCAGCTGCACATTGAGGCAGGTGTCGAGCACGTCGGACGAGGTCATGCCCTGATGCACGAAGCGGGATTCCGGACCGATATGCTCGGCCAGTTCGGTGAGGAAGGCGATGACGTCGTGCTTGGTCTCGGCCTCGATCTCGTCGATGCGCGCCGACCGGGCCGGGGTATAGGGAATATCGCCCTTGGCCCAGATGATGCGGGCGGATTCCTTGGGGATCACCCCGATCTCGGCCAGGGCGTCACAGGCATGGGCCTCGATCTCGAACCAGATGCGGAAGCGGTTTTCCGGCTCCCAGATCTTGGTCATCTCAGCGCGGGAATAGCGGGGGATCATGGCGGCCTAGCCTCCTTAACAACGCAAGGAGGCGGAGATAGCACGAAGAGGCTTCAGATTAAAGGCCGCGGATGCGGCCGTAATGGACGAAGTCGGTCCAGGTGCGTTCCAGGCGCTGCATGGTCTCCAGCGTGGTGTCCAACTGGGCGGCGGTCTTTTCGTCACCGCCCAGCACGCCGGACAGGTCGTCCTGCAGCTTGCGGATGGAATTGCACAGATTGAGGCCCTTGTCGGTCAGCTTGAGACGGACCGAGCGGCGGTCATGGGTGGAACGCTCCTGCATCAAGTAACCGCATTCGGTCAGCGCCTTGATGTTGTAGGAAGCGTTGGAGCCCTGATAATAGCCGCGGTCCTTGAGGTCGCGAATGACGACCTCGTTAGCTCCGATATTGTAGAGAAGCAAGGCCTGGACGGCATTGATGTCTTCGATGTTGAGGCGGCGCAACTCCGTGCGCAAGACATCGAGGAAATGTCTGTGCAGGCGCTCGATCAAGCGAATTATGTCGAAGTATGGCTGGCTCACGGGGGCGGAGTATAGGGGCATTCCTTTGCCTCGACAACAACCTATTACAGGGGCAAGGTTGCGGCGGGACGCCTGGGGCGGGTATTGTCCCTTGTGAATTTTTCTGGAGGATCGAAGGTGAGCGCCAAGCCGAAAATCGTGGTGGTGTTCAACCAGAAGGGCGGAATCGGCAAGACCACCACCAGCGTCAATCTGGCGGTCTGTCTGGCCGAACTGGGGCGCAAGGTCGTTCTTATCGACCTGGATGCCCAAAGCAACGCCTCGACCAGTGTCGGTTTGACCTCTCCGGCGGCGACGGGGGCCTATCAGCTGCTGCGCGGCGAGGTGGATGTGGCCCATGCCTCGCGCGCCACGCCCTACCCCAATCTGCGTCTGGTGGCGGGGTCCGACGATCTGTCCTGGGCCGATGTGGAAATCGCCGTCAAGCCCGAGCCGCAATACGTGCTGGAACTCGCTCTGGAAACCACGCCCGCCGATGTGGATGTGGTGGTGGTCGATTGTCCGCCCGCCTTCGGCATTTTGTCGGTCAACGCGGCGGTGGCCGCCGATGTGGTGATCCTGCCGGTGGTTCCGGCTCCGCTGGCGCTGGACGGTCTGCACAAAGCGTGGTGGAACATCCAGCGGGTGCGCACCCACTTCAACCGCGATCTTGATTCCATGGGCATCCTGTTCACCATGACCGAGGACAGCGACGTCATGCACCGCATCTCTGATTCGGTGTCCGCGTCGTTCGGCGGAAGGGTGCTTCCCGTCCGGGTACCGCGCGACATGAAGGTGGTGGAGGCGGCGGCCCGCGACCTGCCCCTGGTGGTTCTCGATCCGGAAAGCCCGGCGGCCAAGGCCTACAGCCTTCTGGCGGATTTCGTCGATTCTCATATGTTGGAGCCGCATGCGGCCTATGTCGCCAATGCCGCCAAAGCGGGGCAGATCGCGGCCGAGGACGAGGAGGAACTCCCCCCCATCCGGCAGTCTCCTCCCATGGAGCCGGGCCCGGCTCCCGGTCCCAACTGGGACGAGCAACTGGCCGAGACGGTGGACGTCATTCCCGAAGTGTCCGACCTGCGCTGGAAGATCGGCGTGGCCGTCATGCTGATTCTGCTGGGCGGCTGCGTCGGTTACGCTTTCGGCCGCTGGATGTACATGCCTGTGTGACCAAGCCGGTCAGGCGATGATGCGCGAGGTGGGCAGCAGCACCGTGATGCGGGTGCCCTGGCCCGGCGCGCTGTCCAGGGACACGGTTCCGCCATGGGCCTCGACGAAATGGCGCACGATGGCCAGCCCCAGGCCGGAGCCCTGATGGCGGCGCGACAGCGACGAATCCGCCTGATAGAAGGCCTGCCAGATTTTGGCGTGATGCTCCGGCGCGATGCCGATGCCGGTGTCGCTCACCACAAGGGCCAGCCCATCGGGCACTAGGGTGGCACAGATGCCGACCTTGCCGCCCGTCGGGGTGAATTTCAAGGCATTGCCCGCCAGATTGAGCAGGATCTGGCGGATGCGGCGCGGGTCCAGGCGCATGCGCGGCAGTCCAGGGGCGATCACCACCGTGAAATCCACGCCGCTGACCACGGATTTGTGCTCCAGAAGGCGTGCGGCGGCGCGGACCAGTTCGGTGGGGTCGCAGTCTTCCTCGTCCAGTTCGGTGCGCCCGGCCTCGATGCGCGAGACGTCAAGAATGTCTTCGATGAGGGCGCGCAGATGCTGGCCCGCCGAGTGGATGAGCTCCATGTATTCGACGCAGCGTTCCAGGCTGGCGGGGCCCGCGGCCCCGGCCAGGATGGCCTCGGAAAAGCCGATCACCGCATTGAGCGGGGTGCGCAATTCGTGGCTCATGGTAGCCAGGAACTGAGACTTGGCCCGGTTGGCGGCCTCGGCCTCCTGCTTGGCGGAGACCAGGGCGGCTTCGGCCCGCTTGCGCTGGGTGATGTCACGGCCCTCGGGTACCAGGAACTGGATATTGCCGTCGCGGTCAGGGACGGGCTTGACCGAAAAATCCACATAGGCGATGCCGCCATGGGCATCAATATGGGTGGTTTCGAACCGCACGAACTCGCCCGCCGAGGCGCGGGTGATGCCGTCCTTCAGCATGGCGCGTTCCTTGGGGGAGTGTTCCCACCAGGGCGTTTCCGCGAAATGGACGCCCAGGATCGGCTCGATGCTTTCGAGGCCGATGAAGGACAAGGCGGTGCGGTTGGCGTCGAGCAGCCGCCCGTCGGGGGACAAGAGGCCGATGAATTCGAACGTGTTCTCGATGATGGCCCGCATTTCCAGATTGACCCGCAAGCTGTCGCGCAGGCGGGCCTCGGCCTCGGGTGCCAGCTCAACCAGAATCTGGTTGCCGGGAAGGGGGGTGTGGCAGGAATCGGGGCCGTCCACCCAGCCCGGCCGGGTGCCGATCAGCCGGGGCTCCGCCATGCCCAAGGCCCGGCACAATGTCTCGCCCACATGGCAAAGCATGCCGTCGGGCCCGAGAACCGCCAGGGCGCGGGGCGAATTGGCGAAACTGCTGCGCGGGCTGTGCTGCAAAATCAGGGGTCCCTATATGGCAACCCCCGATTATCGCATGGGGCGAAATCTTCGCCAAAGTGAATAAGGTATTATTTGGGCCTGGGTGATCAGCGGCGCGGGCGGGGCGGAGGCAGGCGTTCGACCACATCGCCCCACAGGTCGTAATCCTCCGCCGCCTCCACCTCGACGATCACCAGATCGCCGGGTTCCAGATCGGTCTCGCCATTCATGAAGACGGCACCGTCCACTTCGGGGCTGTCGGCCTTGGAACGGCCGATGGCGCCTTCCTCGTCCACTTCGTCGATGATGACCTCGACGCGGGTGCCTTCCTTGGCCGCGCCGCGTTCATCGGCGATCTGGCGGGCGGCCTCCATGAAGCGCTGGTGACGCTCTTCCTTGACGTCCTCATCCACCTGATCGGCGAAGGCGTTGGACGGCGCGCCCTTGACGTCTTCGTATTTGAAACAGCCGACCCGGTCCAACTGGGCCTCGTCCATCCACTCAAGCAGCGACTCGAAGTCATCATCGGTCTCGCCGGGGAAGCCGACGATGAAGGTGGAGCGCAATGTCAGATCGGGGCAGGTCTCGCGCCACGAACGGATGCGGCCCAGCACCTTCTCCTGGTTGGCCGGGCGGCGCATGGCCTTGAGCACATTGGGGCTGGCATGCTGGAAGGGGATGTCCAGATAGGGAAGGATCTTGCCCTCGGCCATCAGGGGGATGATCTCGTCCACATGGGGATAGGGATAGACGTAGTGCATGCGAATCCAGATGCCCAATTCGCCGAGCGCCCGGGCCAGATCGGTGAGATGGGCCCTGACCGGCCTGCCGCGCCAGGAGCTTTCGGCATGGCGCAGGTCCAGGCCATAGGCGCTGGTGTCTTGGGAAATGACCAGCAGTTCGCGCACGCCCGATTCGGCCAGACGCTCGGCCTCGCCCAGCACGTCGGCGGCGCTGCGGCTGACCAGGGGGCCCCGGATATCGGGGATGATGCAAAACGAGCAGCTGTTGTTGCAGCCCTCGGAAATCTTCAGGTAGGCGTAGTGGTGCGGCGTCAGGTGCAGGCCTTCGGGGGGCACCAGGGACAGCTTGGGATCGTGCAGCGGCGGGATGGCGGCATGCACCGCCTCGACCACCGCCTGATACTGGTGCGGGCCGCTGACCGCCAGCACCGAGGGATGGGCGCCGCGAATGGCCTTCTCGTCGCCGCCCATGCAGCCGGTGACGATGACCTTGCCGTTCTCGGCCAGGGCCTCGCCGATGGCCTCAAGCGACTCGGCGCGGGCGGAATCGAGGAAGCCGCAGGTATTGACGATGACCACATCGGCACCGTCGTAAGAGCCGGAGATGTCATAGCCCTCGGCCCGGAGCTTGGTCAGGATGCGTTCGGAATCCACCAAAGCCTTGGAACAGCCGAGGCTGACGATACCGACCTTGGGTTGGGTCAAAGACATGAGGATAACCGCGCTTGCTGCCAGGAATGGCGGTGACTTAGCGGATATCGGTGGCGAAAAGCAAGCTTTGCGCCGGAGGCCGTTTGGCGTGAACCCTTACGACCTTTGTCTAAAACATCCTTTCCTTAACATCGATGTGTAAAGAATGCACAATGGGACAGGAAAGGCGCGAAATGTCCGATCTGTCCCAGGCCCTCTCTCTGGCCCTCGACCTTGTGGTTCGTCTTGATCCGCAGATGCTGGGCATCGTGCGGCTGTCGGTGCTGGTCTCGGGCTCGGCGGTGCTGTTGGCCGGTCTGATCGGCCTGCCGCTGGGGGCCTTGCTGGCCCTGGTCGGCTTTCCGGGGCGCGGCGCTCTGGTGGTGATTCTCAACGCCTTCATGGGCCTGCCGCCAGTGGTGATCGGACTGGGCGTCTATCTGCTTTTGTCGCGGGCGGGACCGCTGGGCGAGGCCGGGCTTTTGTTCACGCCCACCGCCATGGTGATCGCCCAGACTCTCCTGGTTCTGCCCATCATCGCCGCCCTGTCGCGTCAGGTGGTCGCCGATCTGTGGGAGGAATACGGCGAGCAGTTGCGCTCCCTGGACGTGTCCGGGGGCGGGCGCATGGCCACCTTGCTGTGGGATGGGCGGTTCAGCCTGGCCACGGCCATCCTGGCCGGGTTCGGCCGCGCGGCGGCCGAGGTGGGGGCGGTGATGATCGTCGGCGGCAATATCAAGGGGGTGACGCGCACCATGACCACCACCATCGCCCTGGAAACCAGCAAGGGCGATCTTCCTCTGGCCCTGGGACTGGGATTGATCCTTATCGCCCTGGTGACCTCGGTCAATGCGGTGGTGTTCCTTCTGGGCCAGTGGGCCAGAAGGAGGACCGGATGAGGGCGCCCGACACCATTTTGCCCCTGGACCTGGACCGGGTCGGTTTTGCCGTGGGCGAGCGGAGCCTGCTGGACGGCATCAGCTTGCGTCTGGAAGCGGGGCTGCGCACGGTGATCCTCGGCCCCAACGGCGCGGGCAAGAGCCTGCTGCTGCGTCTGTGCCACGGCCTGCTGGAGCCCAGCATTGGCCGGGTAAAATGGGTGGGCGCGGAGGAGGGCGAAAAGGTGCGCCGCCGTCAGGCCATGGTGTTTCAGCGTCCGGTCCTGCTGCGCCGTTCCGCCCTGGCCAATATCCGCTACGTCCTGGCGCTGCGCGGCGTGCCCTGGCACAAGCGCGGCGCCCAGGCCATGGAGGCGCTGGAACGCTTCGGACTGGGCAGTCTGGCCCTGCGCCCGGCCCGCGTCCTGTCGGGCGGCGAGCAGCAGCGTCTGGCCCTGGCGCGGGCCTGGGCGTCCCGGCCCGATATTTTGTTCCTGGACGAGCCCACCTCGTCGCTGGACCCGGCGGCGGCCCTGTCGGTGGAGATGGCCGTGCGGGAGTTCCATGCCTCGGGTACCAAGATCGTCATGACCACCCACGATCTGGGTCAAGCCCGCCGTCTGGCCGACGAGGTGGTGTTCCTGTTCCAAGGCCGTCTGGTGGAGCATGCCCCGGCGGCGGAATTCTTCAAGGAGCCGCGATCGGCTCAGGCACGGGCCTTTCTGGCTGGCGAACTGGTGTATTGAGGAGGGCTTTTATCATGAAACGTCTGCTGCTTGCCGTCTTGGCTTTGGTGTCGACGGCTGTTTCGCCCGTGGGAGCCGAGGAGCGCTTCATTACGCTGGCGTCCACCACATCCACCGAACAGTCGGGGCTGTTCGGCCATCTGCTGCCGCTGTTCAAGGCCGAGACCGGCATCGAGGTGCGGGTGGTGGCGGTGGGCACCGGGCAGGCGCTGAAACTGGGCGAGCGCGGCGACGCCGACGCCCTGCTGGTCCATGACCGGGCGGGCGAGGACAAATTCGTGGCCGAGGGCTTTGGGCTCGATCGCCGCGACGTCATGTACAACGACTTCGTGCTGGTGGGGCCGGCCGCTGATCCGGCCGGGATCAAAGGCGGCAAGGACGCCGCCGCCGCCTTCGCCAAGATCGCCGCTGCCTCCGCGCCCTTCGCGTCGCGCGGTGACGATTCCGGCACCCATCGCAGCGAGCTTCGCCTGTGGAAGAAGGCCAGCGTGGATGTGAAGACGGGCGGCGGATGGTACCGCGAACTGGGCGCCGGGATGGGGCCGACGCTCAACACGGCGGCTGGCATGAACGCCTACGCCCTGGCCGATCGCGGCACCTGGGCCAGCTTCAAGAACCGCCAGTCCCTGGAGGTCCTGGTGGAAGGCGACCGCGCCCTGTTCAATCCCTACGGCTCGATCCTGGTCAATCCCGAAAAGCATAAGGGCGTCAAGGCCGACGACGCCAAGGTCTGGCATCTGTGGCTGACCGGCCCCAAGGGCCAGGCGGCCATCGCCGGGTTCAAGATCGGCGGCGAGCAACTCTTCTTCGGCGATGCCAAGTAGCGGGGGATAAGCTCATGAACCGCAGAGCCTTTCTCGGCGGCGCGCTGGGGACGGTCGGTGCCGCCTCCATCGCCCTGGCGGCCGAGCCGTCGGAAGTGGTGCTGCTGGCCAGTACCATCGGCCCCATCGACGCGGGCATCGTGCCCGCCCTGGCCAATGCCTTCCATGCCCGCACCGGCGTTGTGGTGCGCTTTGTCGGGGCGGGGACGGGCGCCACCCTGGAGATGTCCAAGCGGGGCGAGTTCGATCTGGTCATGGTCCATGCCCTGTCCCTGGAAAAGAAGTTCCTGGCCGAGGGCTTTGGGCTCGATCGCCGCGACGTCATGTATAACGACTTCGTTCTTCTGGGCCCCGCCGCCGACCCTGCCGGAATCAAGGGGATGGACGACCCCAAGGCGGCGCTGCGGCGTATTGCCGGGGCCCAGGCCCGTTTCGTGACCAGGGGCGACAATTCCGGCACCCATGTGGCGGAAAAGGCCCTGTGGGACAAGGCCGGGATCTCGCCCCAGGGCGGCTGGTACGAGGTGTTCGAAAAGGGTTCCAGCGGCAATGGGCCCACTCTTCGCCATGCCGATGAGCGCGGCGCTTATGTGATGATGGACCGGGCCACCTGGGTGGTTCTCAAGGCGAAGCTGTCCCTGGCCTTGCTGGTGGAGGGCCATCCCGACCTGTTCAACTTCATTTCGATCATCCGCATCAATCCCGAGCGCTTCGCCAAGGCCAATGCCGCTGGAGCCCAGCGCTTCGCCGACTGGCTGGTGAGCGACGAGGCGCAAGGACTGATCGCCGGATTTGGGCAGGCCGAATACGGAACGCCGCTGTTCTTCGCCAATGCGGGGCCCAAGGTCAGGCCGCCGGGGCTGTGATCCGGTAAAACAAAAAGGGCGGTATCCCCGTGGCTGGCCGGGGATGCCGCCCTCTCGGCTCCAGCGTTCTACTGGATGCGTTTCAGCAAAACACGGATGTTGGGATGATGGTCGAAGGGGTCGCTGTACCAGGCGACGTCCTTGATCCTGTACCACTTTCCGCTTCGCGTTCTGAGGGCCTTGCCGATGATCGGGCAGATGTCTGCGTCGAAACAACGGTTGATTTCGCTCTTATCGAATGACTCTTGGATGACGTAGCGCATGATGACCAGCCATGTATCAAGTTAATAACTGGCATTATCCTATGATCATATTTCAATAATAACCGTGAACTTCTTCACATATAAAATTTTACGTAAATTTATCCTATAAATTTACAGAGATAATGGGTGTTAACCATATGTATATGGTGGGAATCTTGTGTGACGGAAAGTAATTTCGGCAAGGCAACGGTTGAAGTCGGAGCAGGGAAGTGTCACCTTAGTATGCGTGGGCCGGGTTCGCTGGGTGCCGTCATTGTCGCGGCAGGCGAAGATCGGTTCGGAGAAAAGCGCATGTCCCAGCCCGCTTTTTTTCGCAGGACCTATGACGAGACCATGACCCTGATGGTCGAGGCCCGCAATTACCTTACCTATTCCGAACGTCGTGAACGCGACCGCCTGGGCGGCATGATCGGTTTGCGCATGAGCTGCGAGGCCATGCGGGTGACCTCGCGCCTGACCCAGGTCATGGCCTGGCTGATGCTTCAGCGCGCCGTGCAGGAGGGTGAGATCGAGGTCGAAGACGCCCTGCGCGACGAATGCCGCCTGTCAGGGACGGAAGTATGTCTGGACGAAACCTTCAGCGGCGACGAGACTCTGCCCAATCATTTGCGCAGTCTGATGGACCGGTCCTTCCGCCTTTATGTCAGGGTGGCCCGGCTCGAAGAGATGCTGGTCCAGCGGGTCCTGCACTGACCCCGCGCTAATCTGGGGTTTTGAGCGGCATGGTAGCGTTGGGGATTCGCGCCGATCTGCGTCTGGCCGGGGCGTTGGTTCTTCTGGCCTTCGTCATCTGTCATCTGGTCAACCACATGCTGGTCCTGGTGTCCCTGGACGCCGCCATGGCCGGTCACGAGGTGCTGATGGAGCCCTGGGAAAGCGCCATCGGTTCCGGCCTGCTGCTGACCGCGGGGTTGACCCACTACGCCAACGCCTTGTGGGCCGTGTATGAGCGCCGCACATTGCGCATGGGCGGGGCCGAGATGTGGCAATTGGCCCTGGGACTGACCATCCCTTTTCTGATGGTGGTGCATCTTTCGGGCACCAAGCTGGGCGAGGAGGTCCTGGGCCTGGATCCCAGCTACCCATCCGTCCTGCTCAGCCAGTGGGTGGTGAGTCCCTGGAAAGGGGCAATCCAGGGCATCCTGGTCCTGGTGGTTTGGGGGCATGCCTGTTCCGGGCTGCATCTGCGCTATTCGGGCCGTGACGGCTATGAGCGGGCCAAGCCCTGGCTTCTGGCCCTGGCCGTGGCCGTTCCCACCCTCTCCCTGGCTGGCTGGATTTCCGGCGGCACCTCCGTCATTCGCTCGGCGGCCGACCCCGCCTGGACGGCAAAAGTCCTGGCCGAGGCGCATATGGGCCCGACGACGCCCTATGACACGCTTCGCCTGATCCTCATGGGGGTAGGGCTGCATCTTCTTCTGATCATCACGCCGTTCACGGGCCGGTTGCTGCGCCGTCTGGGGGGCGGCAAGCGGCCGCAGCTCACCCATTCCAGCGGGCGCGTCATCCGCATGATGCCGGGCTCCACCGTGCTGGAGGCACTGCAGGATCACGCCATCGCCCATGCTTCGGCCTGCGGCGGCAAGGGGCGATGCACCACCTGCCGGGTCCGGGTGCGTGCCGGACACGAGTTCCTGCCGGTTCCCGAGTCTCTTGAAGCGACCGCCCTGGGGCGCATCGAGGCGCCACCCGAGGTCCGTCTGGCCTGTCAGCTGCGCCCCGACCATGACCTGGCCATTCTGCCTTTGCTGCCGTCTGACGCCGTTGCCGCCGATGGGCGTCTGCATGGCGGCCTGGACGGGCGCGAACGCCATGTGGTGGTGGTATTCATCGATCTGCGCGGCTCGACCACGCTGGGCGAGGCCAAGATGCCCTATGACATGCTGTTCATCCTGCACCGGTTTTTCCAGCAGATGACCAGGGCCCTGGCGGCGACCGGCGGGCACTATTCCAATTTCACCGGCGACGGCCTCATGGCCCTTTACGGGTTGAAGGGCAATGACCCGGCCAAGGCGGTGGCGGCGGCCATGGAGGGCGCCCGCGAGATGGTCACCGGGCTGGACAAGCTCAACGCTGAACTGGCCATGGAGCTGGATCTGCCGCTGCGCATGGGAATCGGCATCCATTACGGCCAAGCCATCGTGGGCACCATGGGCCCGCCAGGCGCGCAGATCGTCAGCGCCATCGGCGACACGGTCAACACCGCCGCCCGGCTGGAAGGCCTGACCAAGGACCATGATTGCCTTCTGGTCCTGTCTGCGGCGGCGGCCCAAGCGGGGGGATTGAGCTTTCCCGACGCGCCGCGGCATCAGGTGGCGGTCAAGGGCCGGGTGGAGGCGGTGGAGTTTTATGCGTTCCCGGAGATTCCGGGGCGCTGACGTTTAGAGCGTGATGCCCAAAATGTGCATCACGCTCTCTCAGTTTATTCGTTGCCCCTCGCCGGGCGCGCGCCTCCGCGCTTGGCCGCGCCCTCAATGGGCGCAGAAGCACCGCGCCTCATATTTGAGGCTCGATGCTCTAGCGCCAGACCACTTCCCAAAGCTGGAACTTGTCGCGGAAGCCTTTGAGCGCGTGCATGCCACCGTCCTGGAAGACCCCTACGCCTGCGGAGAGGTCCTTCACCGACTGGGTGCACAGGGTCTGGTCCGAATCAGTGGCGGCGCAGACGCGAGCCGCCAACTGGACGGTGGAGCCGAACAGGTCGTCCTCTTCCTGAATGGGCTCGCCCGCATTGAGCCCGATGCGCAGATGCAGCGGCAGATTGGGCTGCTTCTCGTTATGGGCGGTGACCTGGCGCTGAATCTGGATCGTGGCCTCCACCGCATTGGCGGCCGAGGCGAAGGAGGCCATGATGCCGTCGCCCGTATGCTTGACCTCGCGCCCGGCGAATTGGGTGAGAGCGGTGCGCACGATGGCGTTGTGCTTGCGCACGATCTCCTGGGCGGCCTGATCGCCGCGCGCCTGGGTCAGATCGGTGGAGCCCACCATATCGGTGAACATCACGGTCATGAGCGAGGACTGCTTCTTGACCGTGGCGGGCTTGTTCCAGTCCTTCAGCGAGGTCTGGAGCTTGATCATGGGCGTGCCCTCGTCGCCCTCCACCCAGGATTCCATGGCGGATTTGCCCGCCTCGAACATGCCGGAATAGCGCTGTTCACCCATATATTCGGGGATCTTGTCGTAGAAGGCGGCGGCCTGATCGCCCGGCGTGCCCAGCTTCTCGATGATGGTCTTCAGCAATTTGCGCTGTCCGCCGGAATCCAGCTTCTGGGCCCGCGCGATGGACTGGACCGCGCCGGCCATGAACAGGTTGAGTCCGAATGTGGTGTATTTGTCCGTGCTGGGCGCCACCTGACGCACGATCTGCATGGATTTGTCCACGAAGCGGTCGGTCACCTTCCTGGTGGATTCGAAGGCCGGAGTCGAGGGAATGGCATCCACGGCCGCCGCCGCCGCCGAAGGCTCTTCCGCCGGGGTGGGGGGCGGCGGAGCCTCTTCGGGCTGCGGGGGAGGTTCTGGCTCGGGATCGGGCTCGGGATCGTCGCCCCAGCTTTCGGGAATCATCTCGGACTCGGCCTTCCTGGCCAGCTTGTTCAGCGACTTCTTCACCGCTTCCGAGGGTTGTGGCCGTGGCGCGGCTCCAGCTGCGGCGGCAGACCTGAACTGGAGGTTGGCGTTGCGCGGCATGAAGCGCAGCCCCAGCGGCACGGCGGTCATCAGGAAGACCAGGCCGAAGACGATGATCAGCATCTGGCCGTATTCATCGGGGGTAATGCGGAAACCGAAATCATAGAGGAAGACGATGATCGACGGGACCAGACGCAGGACCCCCAATCCCACGCCCGCCGCCACCAGCAAGATGACGGTCAACCGCAGAACCGCCGCCCCCGCGCCGATACTGGGGCCACCGCTCCGCGCCCTCGCGGGCGCCGCCGCCTTCTTGGCCCCGGAATTCTTGGCGCCGCCCTTGCCCGAATCCTTGTCCTTGCCGTTTCCCTTGCCGCCACCGCCACCGCCACCGCCACCGCCACCGCCACCACCGCCGCTGGCGACGCTTTTCTTGGCCTGGATGTTGTGGCCGGACAGATAGACCTCGACCTCGTCGAAGACGTTGGTATCGGTGTTGTAGGTTTCGCGCAGGACCTTGGTGCGCACGCCAAGGGTGGTCTCCAACTCCTTGGCCTCGCGGACAGCCTCGTCACGCTCCAGCCGCGGGAAGCGTGCGTGCAGCATCCACCCCCGGCCTTCCATGACGTAAACTTCAAAATGAACGATGATCATAATCGTGCTGTTAACCTGTTGATATACCAAGGGTATTTTTTAGGTTAAGGCACTGTGTGACTACCGTGTGCCGCCGTTTGGCACACTTTTGGCACACATCACGAGGAGATTGCAACCACCCTGGGCTTACCTTCCAGGGCGTTCATAGCTACTGCCAGGTCATCAACAGCTAGGTGGGCATAGCGCATCGTCATTGTGATGTTAGCGTGTCCCATCCACTCCTTCACCCTTCGAAGATCTACACCACGTTGAACCAAGCGTGAAGCACAAGTGTGCCTCAGTGCATACGGTACGAAGTGTGGGTCGTCAGCGAAGCCAAGGAGGTTCCTGGCGCGTCCCCAGCTGAGAACGAACGATTTGTAATTGATACCGCTGAAGGGCTTTTCCCAACCTTCACTCTCTCCATAGGCCAGGGCATCCTTTGCCTTGGAGGTCAGCGGTATGGTTCTGGGTACGTCTGTCTTGGTCTTCCAGAAGGTAACCTTCCCGTTGACCACATCACGCCATTCGATTGCTAAGGCTTCTCCAGGGCGGCAGCCGGTGTACAGGAGGAACTGTATGTAAGCCACCAGATCGTCACGTCCCCAACGGGAGAACAGGGTAAGGAGCGATGCTTCCTCAGCGTCTGTGATGAAGCGAATGCGTCCTTGCCCTTCCTTCTGTCGAGGGATGCTAGGTGCCTTCTGAAGATACTCGCACTTAACGGCGTGATTAAGTAGAACAGATAACGCTGAGAGCTTACGATTGATCGTGCTGTTTGCGTTACCCTTCTTTTTTAGGACATCAACCCACTTCTGAACAGAAGCAGTGTCGATTGATGATAGTAGGCTTGCCCTTCCGAAGTAGTCCAAGGCTTCATTGATATGTGACTTGTTCATCACTTCGTTGGCTGGTCGTACCTACACGCTTGTTAACGCGCCAGGGAGTTTCCTGTATCCCACTGGCTCCAATCAATCTGGAGATCATTGAACTTACGTTGCACATGCTCTTTACGTTTATGGCGGGGCAGCTCTCGTGTCTCAAAGTCTGACCACATCTTACGAGCAAGGTTCCTCCAGTTTGCATGGAAGTACCGAATACGTAACTCATCGTGGATCAAGCCTGCACCGTAAATAGCAAGACCAACAAAGGTACAAGGCTTGCCTTGGTACAGGGTAGGGACCTTATTGAAGATAGCCTTAAGGAATAGGAAGGCGGCTACCTCAGGCTCTAGCTCAGAGAGTGCTACGGCTGAACAGCTTCTTTTTCCAATCTTCCCACTAAGAGCATATCTTGTGAACTCAGAGATAGCTTTAGCATATGGTACTAGATACCCTTTGGTTAATTGAACCATAGGTAATGTACTAGATAGATCACCTCTTTGGTTAGCCTTATCGTTAGCTCTATATAACCTAGAGACACCTAAGCCTCGCATCTGTTCCTCTAGGTATCTCTGTTCTCTCACCAGATCCATGATGTCACCTCCTTAGTCGCTACGGGGTGTGGAGTAGTGCACCATAACTGTGCCTACGATTGCCAATCATTTCCGCTACCGTAAGCGTCCCTAGAAACAAAAAACCCAAGCTAGGAGCGGCCTCCAGCCTGGGTTTAGGGTATGTTTTACGCTTCAGTAAGGGAATCAGATATGAACGATGATCATGTCCGCCCAATCACCGTTTGGCTTCGAAAACAAATCGGCAGGGGGAGTATGGCAGCCCCCTTATTAAAAAATTGCTCTACCTGCTGGATGGCAAGAAGTCCACAGCAAACACTTTCGGCCAGCGAAAACGCTGGCCGATCATGCAGTCTGATAATTTAGCGCAGGAGGATGCCGAGGGACGAAACTAACCCGGCATCCCCAATCCCACTTAGGAATTGTCGGACTTGATGCCGAAACCGTCGAAGCGCTTCTTGAACTTGGCAAGCTGACCGGCCGTATCGACCATACGGTGCACGCCGGTCCAGGCCGGGTGCGACTTGGGGTCGATGTCCAGGCGCAGGGTGTCGCCAGCCTTACCCAGGGTGGACCGGGTCTTGTACTCGGTGCCGTCCGTCATCACCACGTTGATCTCGTGGTAGTCGGGATGAATGTTGTCCTTCATAGCCTGAAGCTCCGCAAATCGAAGGCGCGTATATAGCCAAAACCAGGGCGCTGCGCAAGCGGTCCTTCACCCCGGCGTCGAATTCGGGTTAGCATCCCCTCCCCCGATCGGAGGAGAAGCCCCATGAGTCTCGATGAAAGCCGTTTTGCCAGTCTTGCCGATCCCCTGCTGGAAAGGATCGGAGATGCCGTCGAGGATGCCATGGACGATGCCGACGCCGAATTGCATGCGGGCATCCTCACCCTGACCCTGCCGGGGATCGGCCAGTATGTCATCAACAAGCATTCGCCCAACCGCGAGATTTGGGTCTCGTCGCCCAAGAGCGGCGCCCATCATTTCGGCTGGAACGGGGAACAGTGGATTTCGACCCGCAACGCCCAACTGGAACTGTTGGGGATGTTGCGGGCCGAGATCGGCGTGGCGGTTTAGACCGCCTTCACCAGAATATGGCGCTTCTTGCCAGCGGTGAGCTTGACGGCGCCGTCCTTGAGGTCGGCCGAGCCCACGGGCCGGGCCTCGTCCACCGCCTGATCATTGACCTTGCCGCCGCCGCCCTTCAACAGGCGCCGGGCCTCGCCATTGGAGGCGGCCAGACCGGCGCGCACGAAGAGGGCGAAGGCGGGGATGCCCGCCGCCAGTTCGGCGGCCGGAATTTCGATGGTGGGCAGGTCGGTGGCGGCCATGCCCTCCTCGAAGGTCTTGCGGGCCGTTTCGGCGGCCTGGATCGCGGCGGCTTCGCCGTGGCATAGACGGGTAACCTCATTGGCCAGGATCTTCTTGGCCTCGTTGATCTCGGCGCCTTCCAGCTTTTCCAGCCGGGCGATCTCGTCCAAGGGCAGTTCGGTATAGAGCTTGAGGAAGCGGCCCACATCGGCATCCTCGGTATTGCGCCAGTACTGCCAGAACTCCCAGGCGCTCAGCATGTCGTCGTTCAGCCAGACGGCGCCGTTGACGGTCTTGCCCATCTTGGCGCCCGATGAGGTGGTCAGCAGCGGGCTGGTCAAGCCGAACAGTTCGGCCTGATCGGCGCGGCGGCCCAGTTCAACGCCGTTGATGATATTGCCCCACTGATCCGAGCCGCCCATTTGCAGGATGCATTTGTTGCGGCGGTAGAGTTCGACGAAGTCGTAACCCTGAAGCAGCATGTAGTTGAATTCGAGGAAGGTCAGCGGCTGTTCGCGCTCGAGCCGCAGCTTGACCGAATCGAAGGTCAGCATGCGGTTGATGGTGAAGTGGTGGCCGTAATCGCGCAGGAAATCGATGTAGTTCAGCTTGTCCAGCCAATCGGCGTTGTTGACCATCAGGGCGTCCGTCTGGCCGTCGCCGAAGGTCAGGTATTTGGTGAACACCGTCTTGATGCCCGCCATGTTGGTGGCGATGACCTCGTCGGTCAGCATCTTGCGCGATTCGTCCTTGCCGGTGGGGTCGCCGATACGGGTGGTGCCGCCGCCCATCAGCACGATGGGCTTGTGGCCGGTCTTTTGCCACCAGCGCAGCAGCATGATCTGCATCAGCCCGCCCACATGCAAGGAGGTGGCGGTGCAGTCGAAGCCGATATAGGCGGCCTGGCACCCCTCGGTCAGGCGCTTGTCCAGCGCCTCCAGGTCGGTACACTGGTGCATGTAGCCGCGCTCGGTGACGATGCGCAGGAAATCGGACTTGAGACTGGTCATGGGGCGCCCGTTCGGCTTGCTGGGAAGAGGCCGCTCGTTTATCACAAATGGGTGAATGCCACAATCGGGGGGACGCAATGCTGGCGCTGGGGCTGATGAGCGGGACGTCGCTGGATGGCGTGGATATCGCCCTGGTCGATACCGATGGCGAGACTGTGGCCAGTTTTGGGCCTGCCGCGACCGTTCCCTATAGCGCGGAGCAGAGGCTCGCCCTGATGGAGATCTTAGGGGGGAAGGGGGCGGTGGAGCAGGTGGAGCGGGACTTCACCTTGTTCCATGCCCAGGTGGTCCGCGACTTTCTGGCCGAACACGGGATCGATGCGGCCAAGGTGGGGGTGGCGGGCTTTCACGGCCACACCATTTTGCACGCCCCCGCCGAACGACGCACCTGGCAGATCGGCGACGGCGCCTTGCTGGCCTCTGAGATCGGCATTGCCGTCGTCAACGACTTCCGTTCGGCCGATGTGGCGGCGGGCGGGCAGGGCGCGCCGCTGGTTCCCGTCTATCACCGGGCATTGGCCGCGCGCCTGGAAGGGCCGCTGGCCATCCTCAATCTGGGTGGTGTTGGCAATGTGACCTGGATTTCCGAGGACGGTTCCCTGCTGGCCTTCGACACCGGGCCGGGCAACGCGCTTCTCGATGATTGGGCCATGGCCCATACCGGCCGTCCGGTGGATGTGGACGGAGCACTGTCCGCCGCGGGCCGGGTGCGGCGCGACGCGGTGGAGGCCTTCCTGCACCACACCTATTTCGACCGCCAGCCGCCCAAATCTGTGGATCGCGACGAGTTTCACGCCCTGGCCTGGGAACTGGTCAAGGGATGCTCGGCCGAGGATGGGGCGGCGACGCTGACCGCTTTTACCGCCGCTTCGGTGGCCCTGGCCGCCTACAGCTTTCCCCGCCCGGTGAAGCGCTGGCTGGTGACCGGGGGCGGGCGGCGCAATCCCGAGATGATGAGCGCCCTTTCCCGTGGCCTGTCGGCCCCGGTGGAGCCGGTGGAGGCGGTGGGCTGGAACGGCGACGCCCTGGAGGCCCAGGCCTTCGCCTTTCTGGCGGTGCGCTCCCTGGCCGGGCTGATGCTGACCTATCCCGAGACTACCGGCGTGTCCTCGCCCCAGACCGGGGGCCGCCGCCATGTTCCCTGACAGGAGAACCGCCATGCGTTCCATCCTCGCCGCCCTGTGCCTGGTTCTGGCGGCGGGCCCGGCCCTGGCCGATCAGGTCAGCGCCCTGGCCGCAGTGCGCGCCCAGCCCAAGGTGCTGGACGCCTCCATCGACGACCGCGGCAATCTTTATGTGGTGGTCAAGAACGAGACCACCATCGCCTGGGAGGCCTATGGGGCGGGGATGTGCCGTCTGGTGCGGCCCCATCAGGCCCGCGTCTTCCAGGCCCATGTCATCGACATGACCTCGGTGGGCAAGGGCGCCAAGCCCCCCCAGTGGAAGCGTCTGGCCCAGGTCAACTGCGCCGCCATCAACTGAGTTTAACGAAAAACCCCCGCTTTCACGGGGGCTGTTCCTTAACTGAGGGCGACGGCCAGTTCCGGTTCGGGCGCTGGCGGCGGGGCCGGAGCGCGGGCGACGATGGATTCGCCCAGATAGGAATCCACCAGGCCGTCCAGGGCATCCAGATGGGTGCCAAAGAAGTGGTTGGCGCCTTCGATGGTCTCGTAGCGGACCTTGATGTTGCGCTGGGTGGCCAGCTTGGCCGCCAGCTTGGCCACGGTCGGCTCGGGCACCAGATCGTCGTTGGTGCCGTGGACGATCAGGCCCGATGACGGGCAGGGCGCCAGGAACGAGAAGTCGAAGACATTGGCGGGCGGGGCCACCGAGACGAAACCATCGATCTCGGGGCGGCGCATCAGCAATTGCATGCCGATCCAGGCGCCGAACGAGAAGCCGCCCACCCAGCAGGCCGAGGCGTTGGCGTTGAAAGACTGCATCCAGTCCAGCGCGGAAGCCGCGTCGGACAGTTCGCCCTGGCCGTTGTCGAACTTGCCCTGGCTGCGTCCCACCCCGCGGAAATTGAAGCGCAGCGTGGAAAAGCCGCGCCGCACGAAGGCATGATACAGGGCGTAGACCACCTTGTTGTTCATGGTCCCGCCGTGCTGCGGATGGGGATGAAGCAGAAGGGCCAGCGGGGCGTTTGGCGACTTGCCGTGATGGTAGCGGCCTTCAAGGCGGCCGTCGGGTCCATTGAAAATCACTTCAGGCATGGCTTGCGTACAGTCTCCCTTGCCCGGCACCCGCTCAAACCTGAGTGGTGGTGTCGGGGAAAATACAACGACAAATTGGATTTTGGCCGGTCAATCTTGACTGGCCTTGTCGGGCATCTTATATTCACCTTCACTATGACAGCGCCCGCAAGGGCGGCCCCCTGGCGGCCGTAGAAGGCCGTCGCGACGCACTTTAGCATATTGCGAGCTATGATTTTCAAGAGCCTTCGAGAAGATATTGCGTCCATTCGACGACGCGACCCCGCCGCCCATTCATGGCTGGAAGTGGTCCTGTGCTATCCGGGACTGCACGCGCTGATGTTTCACCGCCTGTCCAACTGGTGCTGGAACCGGGGAATGAGGGTGCTGGGACGCTTCATCTCCCATGTGGGGAAGATCCTCACCGGCATCGAGATCCATCCGGCGGCGCAGCTGGGGCCGCGCTTCTTCATCGATCACGGCACGGGCGTGGTGATCGGCGAGACTGCGGTGATCGGGGCCGATGTGACGCTGTATCACGGTGTGACCCTGGGCGGCACATCGCTGCACAAGGGCAAGCGCCACCCCACCTTGGAAGATGGGGTGATCGTCGGCTCGGGCGCCCAGGTTCTGGGCCCCATCACGGTGGGCAAGGGCGCGCGCATCGGCGCCAATGCCGTTGTGCTGACCGATGTTCCGCCAGGCGTGACCATGGTGGGCATTCCCGCCCGCATGGTGATGCGGCGCCAGGACGCCGATTTTTGCGCCTATGGCCTGCCGGTGGAGGATCTGCCCGACCCGGTGGCCCGCGCCATCGACAGCGTGCGTTCGCAGGTATCGACCTTGATGGAGCGGATCAAGGAACTGGAGACCGAGCTGCATGGCCATCCTACTCAGGCCTGCGCGCGGCTTTCCCAGCCGGATGCGGCTGATCCGGGCATTCATGTGGAAGCAGTAAGCAACCCGGCCGTCGGGACAAGTGGCCGGACTTTGGAACGGGAGAGCATATCGTGAAACTCAGCACCAAGGGACGCTATGCCGTGATGGCCATGGTCGATCTGGCCAGCCATTCCGAGGGAAGCCCGGTGGCTTTGGCCGACATCGCCGAGCGCCAGGAGATTTCGCTGTCCTATCTCGAGCAGCTGTTCGGCAAGCTTCGAAAGGGCGGGCTGGTGAAAAGCGTGCGCGGGCCGGGTGGCGGCTATCTATTGTCGCGAATCCCACAACAGACGCGCATATCCGACATTATCCTGGCGGTGGACGAGCCGATCCAGACAACCCGCTGTTCGCCGGGCTCGCCCGCGGGCTGTCACAACAACAAGGGCCGCTGTCTCACCCACGATCTGTGGGAAGAGCTGGGCAACCAGATCTATCTCTATCTCAGCTCGGTGTCCCTGGCCGATGTATGCGAGCGCCGCCTGCTGGGCAGTTCGGGCATGTTCCATGGAACCGCTGCGCCGACCGGCGCCGTGGCGGCCCAATAGGGCCGGTTCTGCGCGCCAGACAGTACGGAAAGGAAGGGTAAAGTGACCAGGGCCGTCTACCTCGATTACAATTCCGGCGCCCCCGTGCGCCCCGAGGTGGCGGCCGCCATGGTGGAATCCCTGGCCGAGCCCGGCAATCCGTCCTCGGTCCACGCTTTTGGCCGCGCGGCCCGCGCCAGGGTCGAGGCGGCGCGGCGGCAATTGGCCGGGCTGGTGGGCGCCGATCCCGCCGGGATCGTCTTCACCTCGGGCGGGACCGAGGCCAATGCCCTGGCCCTCCGGGGATGTGGGCGCTCGCGTCTCCTGGTCTCGGCCATCGAACACCCGTCCATCCTGGATGCGGCCGCCGAGGCCGAACGGATCCCCGTTACAAAGGATGGGATCGTCGATTTCGGCGCCCTGGAGGCCTTGCTTCGCGCCAGTACGCGTCCGGCTGTGGTCTCCCTTATGCTGGCCAATAACGAGACCGGCATCGTCCAGCCGGTGGCCGAAGCGGCCCGCGTCATTCATGCGCATGGCGCATGGCTTCATTGCGATGCCGCCCAGGCTGTGGGGCGTATTCCCGTCTCCTTGAGCGAATTGGGGGCGGATATCCTCACCATTTCCGGCCACAAGATGGGTGGGCCAGCCGGGGCGGGGGCTTTGATTCTGGCCGAATCCGGTCGGACACTGGCACCGATCTTGCTGGGAGGAGGCCAGGAACGCCGTCGCCGGGCCGGGACCGAGAACGTGGCCGGGATTGTCGGGCTTGGAATGGCCGCCCAATTGGCGGGGGATGATTTGGCGGGTATCGACACCACATCTGGTGTACGTGCCCTGCGCGACCGGTTGGAGCAAGACGCCCTGCGCCTGGTTCCTGACGCGACGGTGATCGGGGGCGGCATGCCCCGCCTGCCCAATACCTCCTGCCTGGTTCTGCCGGGGGTGGAGGGACGGACCCAGGTGATGGCGCTGGATCTGGCCGGAGTGGCCGTCAGCGCCGGTGCGGCCTGCTCCTCGGGCAAGGTGGCTCCCAGCCATGTGCTGGCGGCCATGGGCCTGGAGGAGCGGATCAAGGGATCGGCCATCCGGGTCAGCCTGGGCTGGTCCTCGAGGATGGAGGATGTGGATGCGTTCCTTGCCGCCTGGGCCGGTCTGGCCCGGCACAAGGGACTGAAGGTTTCGGAGGCGGCCTGACGCGCCGTCTGATCAAAAACGACAAAAGGTAAGGGATCTTCGCAAATGACAGCTCTCGGCAAGACGACCCGCCCCATCCTGCCCCGCGCTCCGGGGGCGCCGGTCTACCTGGACTATCAGGCGACGACGCCTTGTGATCCCCGCGTGGTCGAGGCCATGCTGCCCTGGTTCACCGAAAAGTTCGGCAATCCCCATTCGCGCAATCACCGCTATGGCTGGGAAGCCGAGGAAGCGGTGGAAAAGGCCCGCGAACAGGTGGCCGACATCATCGGCGCCGATGCCAAGGAGGTGATCTTCACCTCGGGCGCCACCGAGTCCAACAATCTGGCCATCAAGGGCGTCGCCCACTTCTACAAGGAAAAGAAGAACCATATCGTCACCGTGGTGACCGAGCACAAATGCGTTCTCGACACCTGCCGCTACCTGGAACAGGAAGGCTTTTCGGTGACCTATCTTCCCGTGAAGACCGACGGGTTGATCGATATGGCGGAGCTGGAGGCGGCTATTACCGACCAGACGGTCATCGTCTCGGTCATGGCGGTCAACAACGAGATCGGCGTGATCCAGCCTCTGGCCGAGATCGGCGCGCTGTGCCGCAAGAAGGGTGCCTTCTTTCATACCGACTGTGCCCAAGCGGTGGGCAAGATCCCGCTCGACGTCAATGCCATGAATATCGACCTGATGAGCATTTCGGGTCACAAGCTTTATGGCCCCAAGGGCATCGGCGCCCTTTACGTCCGCCGCCGCCCGCGCGTGCGTCTGGTGCCGCTGATCACCGGCGGCGGTCAGGAGCGCGGCATGCGTTCGGGCACGCTGTCCACCCCGCTCTGTGTCGGCTTCGGCGAGGCCTGCGCCATCGCCAAGGCCGAAATGGGGGCCGAGAACGAGCGCCTGATGGGCCTGCGCAACCGCCTGTTGGGAGGCCTGAAGCAGCGTCTGCCGGAAATCTACGTCAATGGCGACCTGGATCATCGCATCCCCGGCAATCTCAACATCTCGTTTGCCTTCGTCGAGGGCGAGGGGCTGATGATGGGCGTCAAGGATCTGGCGGTGTCGTCGGGTTCGGCCTGTACCTCGGCCTCGCTGGAACCGTCCTATGTGCTGCGCGCGCTGGGCGTCGACGTGGAGATGGCCCATACCTCGCTCCGCTTCGGATTGGGGCGCTTTACCACTGACGAGGATATCGACTTCGCCATCGACCATATCGTCGAGGCGGTCGAGCATCTGCGCGCCATGAGCCCCCTGTGGGACATGCATCTGGAAGGCGTCGATCTCAAGTCCATCGAATGGGCCGAGCATTGAGGAAATAGATGGGCAAATCGGTACCGAAATGCCTTAGAATGATTCCGAGCTAAGGCTCGGGCGGATATCTGGAGGACGTTATGGCTTACAGCGACAAGGTTATCGACCACTACGAGCATCCCCGCAATGTGGGCGCTCTGGACAAGGACGATTCCGCGGTCGGCACCGGTCTGGTGGGCGCGCCTGCCTGCGGCGACGTGATGAAGCTGCAGATCAAGGTCAGCGCCGAGGGCATCATCGAGGACGCCAAGTTCAAGACGTTTGGTTGCGGCTCGGCCATCGCCTCCAGCTCTTTGGTGACCGAATGGGTCAAGGGCAAGACCCTGGACGAGGCGGCCAGCATCAAGAACACCGATATCGCTCAGGAACTGGCTTTGCCGCCGGTCAAGATCCATTGTTCGGTTCTGGCCGAGGATGCTATCAAGGCCGCCATCGCCGACTATAAGAAGAAGTCCGGCTGATCGGCCGCTTGGGTTAGACGAGAGAAGGGGAAGACCATGGCACCTGCACCCATGACCATCACCGACGCCGCCGCCGAGCGGGTCAAGGTTCTGCTGGAAAAGCGCGGCAAGCCCAGCGTGGGCATCCGTATCGGCGTGCGCTCCAAGGGCTGTTCGGGCATGTCCTATACCCTGGAATATGCCGACGAGAAGACCCAGTTCGACGAGATCCTGGAAGACAAGGGCGTCACCGTCCTGATCGATCCCAAGGCGACCATGTTCATCCTGGGAACCGAGATGGATTTCGTCGAGGACAAGATGCAGTCGGGCTTCGTCTTCAAGAATCCCAATGAAAAAGGCCGGTGCGGCTGCGGCGAATCCTTCCACGTCTGAGCCCAGGTCACCCGAGACATAAAAGGAACCGGAGAGGACGATGAACGCCCCCGCCGCCCCCCAGATCGTTTCCTGTTGGTCCTGCAAGGGGCCGGTGGCGACGCGCGCCCTGTTCTGTTCGGTGTGCGGCGCCGTGCAGGGGCCGGGCACCATCGACCACTTCTCGCGTCTCGGCATCGCGCCCTCCTTCGATCTGGATCTGGACGCCTTGCAGCGCCAGTATTTCGGCTTCCAGAAGCGGCTGCATCCCGACCGTTTCGCTTCCAAATCGCCCAAGGAGCGGGCGCTGTCTCAGTCCCAGGCGACGGCGCTCAACGAGGCCTACGAGACCCTGAAGGACCCCTTGAAGCGCGCCGCCTATCTGCTGAACCATCTGGGCCATCCGGTGGACCTCACTGCCTGCGGCACCATCAATGACCGTGAACTGCTGATGGAACAGATGGAAAAGCGCGAAGCCCTGGCCGAGGCCTCCTCGCCCGAGCAGATCGCCAAGCTGGCCATGCAGGCGGAATCCGAGGTGATCGCCTGTCAGTGCCACATCTCGGCGGCCATCAACGCCGACCATCTGGAAGAGGCGGGGCATCTGACCATCCGCCTGAAATATCTCGCCAAGCTGGCCGAAGAGGCCCGCGCCAAGAAAACCCGTGCCCTAAGGTTGCCCTAAGCATGCTTCTGCAGCTCCATGAACCCGGCGAGAGCCCGGCGCCTCACGAATCCGAACGCGGTCTGGCGGTCGGCATCGACCTGGGAACCACCAATTCGGTGGTGGCCCTGGCCAGGGATGGCGAGACCGAGGTCCTGCGCGATGCCGAGGGCAAGGGGCTGATCCCGTCTGTGGTCTATTACGCCGATGACGGCGAGATCGTCGTGGGCTCGGATGCGCGGCGCATGATCCTGGAATCCCCCGACCATGTGGTCAGTTCGGTCAAGCGCCTGATGGGCCGCGGCACCGAGGATCTGAAGACCCTGGCCGGGACGCTGCCCTATACCCTGGACGTGGCCGCCGATGGCGGCATGGTGCGCCTCAAGGTGGCGGGAAAGACGCTCACCCCGGTGGAGGTCTCCGCCGACATTCTGCGCGCCGTCAAGGCCCGCGCCGAGGAGGCCCAGGGCAAGAGTGTTGACCGCGCCGTGGTCACCGTTCCCGCCTATTTCGACGACGCCGCCCGCACCGCCACCAAGGACGCCGCCCGTCTGGCCGGTCTGGAAGTGCTGCGCCTGGTCAACGAGCCCACGGCCGCCGCCCTGGCCTATGGCTTGGACAATGCCGCGGAGGGACTCTACGCCGTCTATGATCTGGGCGGGGGCACCTTCGACATCTCCATCCTGCGCATGGAAAAGGGCGTCTTTCAGGTCAAGTCCACCGGCGGCGACGCCGCTCTGGGCGGCGACGACATCGACCACGCCATCGCCGAGCGCTTCCTGGCCGAACGCCATGGCGAGCATGGCGCCGAGACTATCACGGCGGGCGAGGCCAAGCAGGCCCTGGCCGCCGCCCGCGTGGCCAAGGAATGCCTGTCGGGGCGCGCCTCCGGCGATTGGATGATCGAGGTGGACGGCAAGCCGTCCCGCCACTCCATGACCCGTGACGCGTTGGAAGCCCTGGCCGCTCCCTGGGTGGACAAGACCATGTCCATCTGCCGCTCGGTGATCGAGGATGCGGGCATCGAAGTCGCCGAGATTCAGGGCGTGGTGCTGGTGGGCGGCTCGACCCGCATGCCCCTGGTGCGCCGCAAGGTGGCCGAACTGTTCGGCCGCGAGCCCCTGGCCGACATCAACCCCGACGAAGTGGTGGCCGTGGGCGCCGCGCTCCAGGCCGAGGCCCTGACCATCGGGTCCGACACCCTGCTGCTGGACGTCACACCGCTGTCGCTGGGTATCGAGACCATGGGCGGCATCGTGGAAAAGGTCATTCCGCGCAATACCCCCATCCCCGTGGCCATGGCCCAGGAATTCACCACCTATCAGGACGGCCAGACCGCCATGGCCATCCATGTGCTTCAGGGCGAGCGCGAGATGGTGGACCAGAATCGCTCCCTGGCCCGTTTCGTTCTGCGCGGCATTCCCAATATGGCCGCCGGTGCGGCCCGCATCCGCGTCACCTTCACGGTGGATGCCGACGGGTTGCTGACCGTCTCGGCCAGCGAGGCGACCACGGGCGTGGAGCAGCAAGTGGCGGTCAAGCCGTCCTATGGCCTGACCGAGGACGAAATGGCCAATATGCTGCGCGATTCCCTGGTCAACGCCAAGGATGACATGGAATCGCGCCTGTTCGCCGAGACTGCCGTCGAGGCCCGCCGCTCTGTGCTGGCGGTGCAGGCGGCCTTGGGTGCCGATTCTGACCTCTTGTCTGAAACCGAGCGACAGGATATCGATGCAGCTATCGCCGGTGTGGATGCTGCCATCGCCTCCGGCGACCGCGACGCCGTGACGGCCGCGTCGGAAGGCCTGGAGGCCGCCACCAAGACTTTCGCCGAACGGCGGATGGACCGTGGCATCCGCGCCGCCCTGGCTGGCATGGCGGTGGATAAGCTCGATGACGCCCTTAGCGGCGATTAGATAGGGAAAGCCGGTTCATGCCCAAGATGACGTTCATCGCCCCCGATGGAACCCGCCAGGAAGTCGACGCCCCCGAGGGATTGTCGGTGCTGGAAGTGGCGCACCACGCCAAGATCGAGTTGGAAGGCGCCTGCGAGGGCTCGCTGGCCTGTTCCACCTGCCATATCGTGGTGGCCAAGGAATGGTACGACAAGCTGTCGCCCGCCACCGAGGACGAGGAAGACATGCTGGATCTGGCCTTCGGCCTGACCGCCACTTCCCGGCTGGGCTGTCAGATCATCATGAGCAAGGAGTTGGACGGCCTGGTGGTCACCCTGCCTGCCGCCACCCGCAACATGATGGTCGACAAGAAGTAGGGAACGGCCGGCGATGAAGTGGACCGATACCCTCGACATCGCCATCGCCCTGGAAGAAGCGCATCCTGACGCCGATAACGTCAATTTGCGCTTCACCGACCTGCATCACTGGGTCTGCGCCTTGCCCGGCTTCGCCGACGATCCTGCCAAGTCCAACGAGAAAATTCTCGAAGCCATTCAGATGGCCTGGATCGACGAGCGGGATTAGCGCAGACTTCCCTCCATGAATCCCTTCGCCCTTCTGCCCGCTGTCGATCTGGCGGCCTTCGCGGCCTTTCTGGTGCTGTGGACCGGATATACGATCATGGCCGACCGTCTGACAGCGGATGGTCACACCCTGCTGGCGGCGACGGCGCGTCTTCGCCTGACCTGGATGCGCAATATGTGCGACCGGGAGGTCCGGGTGGCCGACAGTGCCCTGCTGGGCAATCTGATGCGCAGCGTGTCGTTCTTCGCCTCGGCCTCCATCCTGATCCTGGGTGGACTGGTGGCCCTGCTGGGCGCGGGAGAGCGGGCCTATGCCGTGATCCAGGACCTGCCCCTGGTCGCCGAATCGCCCAAGGGCGTGTTCGAGACCAAGGTGGTCTTGCTGGCCGGGGTCTTCGTCTACGCCTTTTTCCAGATCACCTGGTCGCTGCGGCAGTTCAATTACTGCTGTGTCCTGCTGGGCGCCGCCCCGCTGGCCGATGCGGCGGCCTCGGTCAAGGACGTCTATGCCGAGAATGCCGCCCGGCTCAACGCCCTGGCCGCGCACAGCTTCAATCGGGGACTGAGGGCTTATTACTTCGCCCTGGCCCTGATGACATGGTTCATCCATGCCGGGGCCATGGTGGCCGCCACCACCGTGGTGGTGGCGGTGCTCTATCGCCGGGAATTCAGGTCCAAGACCCTGCGGGCACTGAATGCGGCGGTGCCGCCGGGCTGATTGGGCACTCGCCCAAGCCCATCTACTCCATCAGCGCAATCTTGATATTGGCCGCCTGCATCAGGTCCTTCTTGGGCTGGCGCAAGGGCTTGACGGCTACCAGATCGACGATCATCTCCTGGACCACGTTTCTGAGGGCGTCGATCTGTTCCAGGATCTGGGCGGGCATTTGGCCGGCGAAGCGCCGCCGGGGGACGGAATAGGTGACCAGTTCCGGCTGCCAGTCGCCGCGATAGCCGTAATCGGCCCGCCAGTACCAGGGCTGGGAGAAATAGCCGAAGCTTCTGGCGAAATAGGGCTTCACATGGGTGGGGTTGGTCCAGGCGTCGTCATGGGCGCCGTGGGGGACGCGGATCTGCATCTTGGCGCCGGGCTTGGCGATGCGCCACAATTCCTGCATCAGGGGAAGGGGATCGGGGATGTGCTCGATCAGATGCGACAGCAGGAACTCGTCGATGCTGCTGTCCTCGAAGGGCAGGGGAGTGGTGGCGCACAGCGACAGATCGGCCACCACATCGACGCCGGGCAGGGCCATGGAATCCAGGTTGATCCAACCTTCGCGGATATCGCGGCCACAGCCGAGATTGAGTTTGCGCGAGGAAGCCGACTTCTTTTTCGCAGCCATGGGACTGGTCCAGACAAGGGGATAAATGACGGTCCTGTTCTACAGGCACCACGGCTTCGTTGCAACGCGCCCCGCCCATCTTCTACAAGGGAAGGCATGAACAGTCTCGACATCGATAAGCCCGCTTCGGCCACCCGCGTGGTGGTCGCCATGTCGGGTGGCGTGGATTCCTCGGCCGTCGCCGCCCTGCTGAAGGAACAGGGCTACGACGTGGTGGGCGTCACGCTTCAGCTTTACGATCTGGCGACCAGCGGTATCGAACCCGGCGCCTGCCGCCCCAATACCTGCTGCGCGGGCAAGGACATCCATGACGCCCGCGCCGTGGCCGATGCGCTTGGCATTCCCCATTATGTGCTGGATTTCGAGGAAACCTTCCGTCGTGACGTGGTCGAGCGCTTCGCCCAGACCTATCTGGAGGCGAAGACGCCGGTGCCTTGCATCGAGTGCAACCGCACGGTCAAGTTCCGCGATCTTCTGGGCGTGGCCAAGGATCTCGGCGCCGACGCCCTGGCCACCGGCCATTACGTGCGGCGCCGCTCCGGTCCCCAGGGGCCGGAGATGTGGGCCGGGCGCGATCCGGGCCGGGACCAAAGCTATTTCCTGTACGCCACCACGCGGGCGCAACTGGACTTTCTGCGCTTTCCCCTCGGCGACATGTCGGGCAAGGAGGAGACGCGGGCCATCGCGGCGCGCCACCACCTGCCCGTGGCCGCCAAGCGCGATAGCCAGGACATCTGTTTCGTGCCCGATGGCGATTACGCCGCCCTGGTCACCCGCCTGCACCCCGAAGCCGCACGGCCGGGCGAGATCGTCGACAGTTCTGGCAAGGTGCTGGGCCGCCACGAGGGTCTGATCCACTACACGATCGGCCAGCGGCGGGGTCTGGGCCTGGGCGGCGGCCCACCGCTTTATGTGGTGGCGTTGGAACCCGAAACCGACCGGGTGGTGGTGGGCGGACGCCAGGACCTGGACTGTCCGGTGGTTCCTGTGGAGGCGGTCAACTGGCTGGGCGGCGACGAGACGGAACTGCGCGTCGCCGTCAAGGTGCGCTCCACCCGCCCAGCGGCACCGGCCCTGCTGCGCCGTCTGCCCAATGGCCGAGCCGAGGTGATTCTCGACCACCCGGAACAAGGCGTCGCCCCCGGCCAGGCCTGCGTCTTCTACCAGGGGGAACGGGTCCTGGGCGGAGGCTGGATTTCCCGCGTGCGAGAGGCTTGACAGCAATCGCCCGGACCATTATACGAACCGCTCTCGACGCGATGGCGGGGTAGCTCAGCTGGTTAGAGCACGGGAATCATAATCCTGGGGTCGGGGGTTCAAGTCCCTCTCCCGCTACCATCGAAAGTCCTTGAAAAACCTCGGTTTTCTAACGAAAGCCGGGGTTTTTTCATGGCAAAATCGTTCTGGAAACCACCAGAATAGATTCTTACAGATTATCCAGCAATTTCCGTAACTTACCCGGATTTCTCTGGATGCTCCACCACGCTCCGAAAAGTCATTTCCAGAACGGTTTCCAGAAAACCTGACGCAAGTTTAGAGCCATTCAAATTTGTAGGATATATCCAACAACGGGAAATGGTATTTGTGTAGGATATATCCACAGTTGTAGCGGCAACACGAATCCGATATGCTCCCTTCCAGTCGTAACGCACTGAAAGGCCCCCGCTAATGTCTCGCTCGCTCCCCCATGACCCTGAATTGCTCCCCGGCTACCTGGATAAGGTGGCAGTCGCTAAGGCGCTTGGCCTCCATCCGAAAACGGTCGAGCGGCTGCCGCTCCCCTGCGTCCAAATTGGGCGTAAGAAGCTGTACCGCATGGACGCATTGACCTTCATCACCGAAACCTCGGACCTGAACGAAGTTCAGCAAAAATTACTCGAACGTGTTTCGGTATTTTTGGCTGGAATGCGCCAATAATAGACGTTGACAGTGTAGGTAAAAGCCTAAACTATACTTAGCATAATCAAAACGCCTAGAGTCAATTGCTTGACTCTAGGCGTTTCCTTGTGTTGGTATCGCCACAGATACAGCAACACGAGGCGCAAAATGCTCTCCCAGTCTTATCCTGAATCCATCGCCACGCTGGCCGCAGGCGTCAATCCTGCGACGCTGCGCGGCTGGCGCACTCAAGGCCCCCTGACCGAGTTCAAGCCCGGCGCCCATACCGCCCGGCAGGTGCTGATCCTGCGGTTGGCCAAGGAGCTGTCGGCCGCTGGCATCCCTGCCGCCACCTTCGGGGACATGGCCACCAAGGTGATCGATCAGCTCTCCACCCAGCCGAACGTCATGATCGAGCTGCTTCATGCGCCCGCTCATGAGCTGCGTGGCAAGGCCCCCATGCTGTTGATCTGGCGCGATGCCCAGGGCGCGTATCAGCACCTGCTGGCCCGGTCCCCCGACCTGTCCGGCGTGGTCCGCTGGGACGTGGTGCAGCTCTCGGAGATCATCGGCCCTGTGCTCCGCCGCGCCGATCAGCTCCAAGCCGATCTGGCGCTGGCCCAGGCCAAGGACGAGGAGTCGACCGATGCCCAGGCTTAACCACCGCGACCTGACCCGGCGCCGCTGGAAGGCATTCGATGAGGCCAAGGCCATCATGGACAAGGTCCATGGCCGCGACCTGACCGCCGCCGAGTGCAAGGTCGTCGACTCTCATATCGCCGAGATCAGGGTGTTGGATGCCCAGATCGAGACCCTGAAAAAGGACGAAGCTATGAAATCTCGTGAAGCCGTGCCGTATGGCACCGAAGGCCATATGCAGTTGAAAGACGCCAATGGCCATAACATCCCGGTCCTGCGTAAGGGCCAGCCGTTCGCCGCCCTGGCAGAGCGCAGCGAAGCGGACGAAGTCCCACTGGCTGGCCTCGTCAAGGCGATGTGCACCAATGACTGGCGTGGGCTGCCCGCCCAGGCGAAGTCAATGTCCGCTGGCACCGGGATCAGTGGTGGCCTCCTGATCGGGCAGGAGACCTCGGCCCAGATCGTGGACTTGGTCCGCAATAAGGCCCGTTGCTTCCAGGCTGGCGTGATGACGCTGCCGATGCCTGCCGGTAACCTGACCCTGGCCCGCTTGGACTCGGACGTCACTCCCGCTTGGCGTGGTGAGAATCAGACCATCGCCAATTCCGACGCCGCTTTCGGCGCCGTCCAGCTCTCGGCCAAGTCGCTGGCGGTGAACGTCAAGATGTCGCTCGAACTGGCCAGCTTCGCCAGCAACGCCAGCGATGCCTTAATGCACTCCATCTCCGAGGCCATGGCCCTGGCGATGGATGCCGCCATCCTGTCCGGTTCTGGTATTGGCCGGGAGCCGCTGGGCATCATCAACCAGCCGGGCATCCTGACGCAGGACTGCGCCAATCACTATCTGACCGACACTGGCTATGGCTGGGATCCCTTTGGCGCCGCCCTGGGCCAGCTCCGGGCGCGGAACCTGGACGAGACGAGCGATTCGTTGTCGCTGCTGGTCTCCCCCGGCATCGCCACCGCACAAGACCGGCTGGTGGACACCCTGGGCCGCTCCATCGTGCCGCCGCCCTACATGGAATCGATCCCGCGCATGGTCACAAATCAAATCCCGGTGGCCACCGGCACGCCGAATACGTCCTGGGGCCTGATGGGCAAGTTTGATTCCATCGTCTGCGGCATCGCGCAGAACATCGTGTTGGAGATGAGCCGCGAAGCGGGTGACGCCAGCGCCAGCGCCTGGACCTCCGGGCAGATCTGGCTGCGCGCCATGTGCTGGATGGACGTTGCCGTTCTGCGTCCTGCCCACTTCTGTCAGATCCAGAAAATCGGTCTGGCTTAACCCATGGGGCCGGGGGGAGTCGCGTCCCCCCGGCAGACGACGGGTCTCACTCCCCGTCTGCAAGCTCCCGGCGGTCAAAGTCTCCTTGGGGACCGCCGGGGGTTCCCTCTTCGAAGGAATCCCCATCATGTTGACAGCCGAAGAACTAAAGCCCGTGATCAATGCCCATACAGCCGCCGTAGTGAAGGCGCTGACCACCGTGGTCACCGACACCCTGACCATGGGCGCCGCATCCGTCGCCGGGCAGGATCAGACCGCCATCGCCGCCCAGGTGCGCCAGTCGGAACAGGCCCTGGGCCATGCAATCGAGACCATGCGCCTGGGCATCCTCCGCGCCGTCTTCTGCAATCCCGAGGCCGATCATGGCTGATGATCCGGTTTGGACGCACTCCGTAGCCGTGTTCGAGGCGCTGATTGGGGTGGTCATGAGTGCCATCTATATGGAGGCAGAGACCAAGGGTACTGCCGCCCGAGAGAAGGCTTTCACCGAGTTTGACGGTGTTGTCAAAGACCTGCTGAACGCCATCTATCAGGCCAATTGGCATATCGCCAAGGCGGTCAATCCCGCTACCGCAATCCAGGCCGCCGAGGTGGAGGCGCTCCAGGCGAAAGCCGAGGCCAGCCGAGCTGCGGCCGACTGGATGAAGTCCCTTACGGAGAGCGAAAAGAAATGATCCTGACCGTCGATCTTAATGACCCCGACCTTCTGCCTGTCGAAAAGCTGGTGTTGGAAGAGCTGGCCCGGCGCCAGGAAGCCCGACGCCAGCGCCGCACCCAGACCCAGACCGAGGACGAGGCCCGTGCCGTCGCCTGATACCCCCCGGCAAGCCCTGATCCGGGCCGTGCGGAGCTATGCCCAGCTCCATGGTCTGCAACCCGCCCAGGTCTGCGCCCTGGCTGGCTGCGGCAAGCTGTATTGGGAGCGCCTGACCTGCGGGGCCAATGTTTCCTTGTCCACCATGGACCGGGTCCGGGCGTACATGTCCGAGCACACGGCGCCGCCATTTCATTCTGTGCCGAGGCCCCGGCGCGCGAAGCGGGGCTAGTACGCCCCCGCCATTACGATCCCGCCCTTGGCTCTGCCAGCCCTTTGTGTAAACTGATGAAGCCAAGGGGTTGTGGGGTGCTCAAATGAGCCAAGAAACAAAGGCGCTTATTGTTGCGGGTATAGCTGCTGCATGTGTTCTAGTCGCCTACTTCATCCCCACTGGTGTGGCATGGCAGAGGAAACACCAATCCCGCAGGGCCATCTTTATCCTCAATTTGGCATTAGGCTGGACCGGCCTGGGGTGGCTGGTTTCCATAATTTGGGCATTTACTGGAACCAGCAAAGAAGCGGCTGCAGATATAGCAATCGCAACATCACGGCCAGACAATGACACTATCGCCTGCCCTAAATGCGCCGAAACGATTAAGAGGGCAGCCAGAGTTTGCCGGTTCTGCGGCCATGAAATTGCCTGATCAAGGCCGCCACACCACCGCCATCTTCGGCTGGCAGCATGGCCAGCATGAACACCACCCCCACCATCGCCGTGCTGATCCTGTCCACCGCTACCAGCGCCCTGGCTGCTGATACGCCGCCATCCATCCGGGTGATTGGCCAACAGGTCTATACGGTGGATCAGCGGGGCAACACCACCGGGACCATCCGAGAGCTGAGTCCGGGGAACTGGCACGTCCTGGATCAGAAGGGGATGACGGTTCGTACGATCCAGACGCCGCCGGGCTGCCAGCCGTTCTTGCCGTGCCAGGGTCGGTAACGCGTTATTGAGAGTCGCGCCCATGGTAACGCGTTATGGAGTGATGATCCGATTTGTTTGACAACGGGAATTTTTACAGAAATACTGATAACAGGATTTTTTCTGGAAGGGTTCCCCCCATGGCAAACGGATCAGTCTATCAGCTCATACGCGACGGCAAGCCTGTGCTGCGCAAGAGCGGCAAACCCATTTGGTGCGTCGAGTACAAAGCGCCTGACGGCAAGCGGGTGACCAAGTCCACCTTCGTGTCCAAGCGGGAGGCCGAGTCGTTCTTGGCCGAAATCACGGTGGAGAAAAAGCGGGGCGTCCATGTCGCCGAGCGCGACTCCATCACTGTGGAGAAGGCCGCCGAGAACTGGCTGAAAGACGCAGAGGCGGCCGGGCTGGAACGCTCCACACAGGAGCAATATGAACGGCACGTTCGCATCTACATCAACCCGAAGCTCGGCACCACCAAGCTGTCAAAGCTGACCCTGGCCGACGTCTCCAACTTCCGCGATGACGTGACCGCCGGATGGGAAGGGGAGGGGGGCAAGCGGATCGGATCGCCTGCCATGGCCGGGAAGGTGTTCACGTCGCTGCGGTCCATCATTTCCCTGGCCCAAGAGAAAGGCTTCGTCGCCACGAATGTTTGCGCCGCCGCCCGCCGGAAGAAGAAGAGCAAGCGGCACGCTCCGACCAACGGGGCCGCTATGCGGATCCCGACCATTCCAGAGATCGAAGCACTTGAGAAAGCAGCCGCTGAACACTACCCCGGCAAGATGCACGCCATGTTGTCCACCGCAATCCTCACCGGTCTGCGGCTGTCAGAGCTGCGGGGGCTGCGCTGGGCTAACGTCGATCTGGACGCTGGCAAGCTTCAGGTGGTCGAGCGGGCCAACGAGTGGGGCGAGATCGGTTCACCGAAGTCCGAGACGTCCTGGCGGACCATGGACATGGGCAAGCCTCTGGTGGCCACCATGCGCGCTTGGAAGCTCGCCCAGCCGCTTGCAGAACGGGGTAAGAATCTGGTCTTCCCCAATGGTGCCGGGAATGTCGAATCGGCGTCCAATCTCCATCACCGGTTCGTCCACCCGGTTCAGGTCCAAGCCAAGCTGATCGGCGAGGACGAGGACACCCGGTTTTCGTGGCATGACTTCAGGCACCTTTATGCTTCGATCCACATAGCGAACGGGCGGACTGTTGTGGAGGTACAGCACCTGTTGGGACACTCGACTCCATCCACCACCCTGAACACATACGCCCACTTGTTCCAGGCCACGGGCGAAAAACGCAACGCAGGCGATGATATTGCAGCGGCCCTTTTCGGAGCGTCCCAGAACAAACCGGAGCGTAAAGTGGATTCCAGAAAAACACCCAGAAAAAACGCTGTAACCCGCATAAAACATAGCTAAACAACAGGCATCATAATCCTGGGGTCGGGGGTTCAAGTCCCTCTCCCGCTACCATCTCGACAGTCCTTGCGACTGACATAAGCCTTCCCAGGGTGCAAGACCTTGGGGAGGCTTCGTGTTTTTCGGCTCGCCACTGAAATTTCAGCTAGGTCTCTTTCCCGGCGCCTTTGGCGCGGCCGGTTCTGGCGGCGTTGTTCGCGACCAATGCCCCAGGCATAGAGAATGTGTTATCCATCGTATGTCCATTTTTCAGGGCTATACTTCCCCATGCGGCACTTTGGACGCTTGGCCCGATGATTCTGAGGACGATGAGGACAGTGGCAAGCTGGTGGGGATCGTCTGAAATCAAGGTTCTGGGCACTTGTCTGGCGTTTCTTGGCGCATTCTTGCCCTGTGCCGCCAGCGCGCAAAGTCGCCTGCCTTCTACGGTGGAGCCCGGGCGCGAGCGGCCTGCGCCCTCGCTTGCCCCCCAGGGGAATTTCGACATCACCATTCCGGCGCCCAAACGCGCGCCATTGGGCCAGGACGTGGACCTGCTGCGCTTTCAGGTGCGCGAGATCCTCATCGAGGGCTCGACCGTCCTCAGCGGGAATGACCTGTCCGCCCTGACCGCGCCGCTGATCGGGCGCGAGGCGTCGCTGTCGGACATTATCGCCATCGCCGAGGCCATCGAGGCCCGTTATCGGGAAGAGGGCTATCTGCTGGTCCGCACCGTGGTCCCGCCTCAGCGGACCAGGAACGGCATCTTCCGCATTCAGGTGGTCGAAGGCCATATCGGCTCGGTTTCCGTGGAAGGGCTGAGCGGCGCGGAGGAGGCCCGTGCCCGGGGAATGCTTTTGCCCCTGCTGGCCGAGCGGCCCTTGCGTAATGCCACCATGGAACGGGCCCTGCTGCTGTTGAACGACCTGCCCGGCATGAAGGCCGTGGGCTTGCTGAAGCCCTCCAAGGAGGAGACCGGCGCCGCCGATCTGGTGGTGACGGCCAAGGTCGCGGCGGTGGACGTGACCGCCAGCATCGATAACCGTTCGTCGCGCTACGAGGGGCCGTGGGTCGCCAATTCCGATCTTGGGCTCAATTCGCTCTCCGGTTTCGGCGAACGAGTCTCATTGGGCGTATCAAGCACGCCCGATGGCCGCAAGAAGAAGGCCGTGCGCCTGGGCTATGCCCAGCCCCTGGGCGTGGATGGACTCCTGGCCTCCTTGGCCTTCGACTATTCCATGTCCCGGCCGGGCTTCACTTTGTCCGAGCAGGATGCCCGCACCTTCAGTTCCAATCTCGGCGGTAGGATCGCCTATCCCGTGATTCGCAGCCGGGCTCATACCGTCATGGCCGAAGGCGGCCTGACGGCGCGCATGGCCAACAGCCATCTGTCGGGCGCTCCGGTCAGCTTCGACCGCTGGCGGGTGGCCGATGCGAAACTGTCCTGGCTGCATTCCGGCTGGCTGTCGGGCGTGAACAGCATGGGCGCCGGGATATCGCGGGGATTGCCGCAATTGGGCGGCAGCCAGAAGGACGTTGAACTGTTGTCGCGCGGCGGCGCCGATCCCGGCTTCACCAAATACACCTTCGACATCAGCCGTCTGCAGAATCTGGCGCCCGCCTGGGATCTTTATGTGGGCGCCTCCGGGCAATACGCCGACCGGACCTTGCTGTCGGGTGAGGAATTCGCCCTGGGCGGCACCACTTTCGGCCATGGTTTCGATCCCAGCGCGCTGCTGGGCGATCACGGTTTTGGAACCACCGTATCCTTGCGCCACGACATCTCGCCCCTGGCGCCCATGGTGCGGTCGTTAATGGCCTACACCTTCTACGACGCCGGGCTGGTCTGGACGCACAGCACGGGCGGACAGCAGGGCCTGGCCTCGTTTGGCGGCGGGCTACGCTCGGCTTTGAACGAAAGCCTGGAAGGCACATTGGAACTGGCCCATCGCGCCTATGGGGCGGACAGCACCGCCGGGGGACATTTCGCCCGCGTCATCGTTGCTTTGTCGGGACGGTTCTAGCCATGAACACCATGACACGCCGCACTTTGCTTCTGGCCAGCACCATCTTGGCCTTCGCTACCCTCCAGACCGCTCTGGCCGCGCCCCAGAGCGGCACCGTGGTCAGCGGAAAGGCCACCATCACCCAAAGCGGCAATACCCTGATCATCGTCCAGCAAAGCGCGACCCTGGTCATCAACTGGAACAGCTTTTCCATCGGGGCTGGGGAAGTGGTGCGCATCACCCAGCCCAATGCCCAGGCCTCCATCCTCAACCGGGTCACCGGCAGCACCATCTCCAGCCTGAACGGCCAGTTGCTGGCCAATGGCATCGTCTTCATCGTCAATCCCAACGGCATCCAGATCGGCAGCAGCGGGCGCATTTCGGCGGGCTCTTTCGTCGCCACCACGTCTTCCATCGCCAATGCGGACTTCCTGGCTGGGCGCTATGTCTTCGCCGCCGCTCCGTCGGGCAGCAGTGTGGCCAATGCTGGCATCATCAGCGCCTTGCCCGGTGGCACGGTGATCCTGGCCGCAATCCAGGTGGAGAATTCGGGCCGCATCGAGGCGCCCCAAGGCACGGTGGCCCTGGGCGCCGCCAAGACCTTCAACGTCGACATCAACGGCGACGGATTGCTGCGCTATCAGGTGGGCGAGGCGGCGATAGGCGCGGTGGCCACCAATACGGGGGCCATCAGCGTTCCCGGAGGTCAAGTGCTGATCGCGGCGCGCTCCATCGATTCGGTGGCGCGCGAGGTGATCAATGTGGGCGGGCTGGTGGAGGCCAATTCCGTCTCGGCCCATAATGGCGAGATCGTCTTCGACGGCGGGGCAACCGGCATCGTCTCGGTCACGGGCCAAGTCCAGGCCCAGGGCGTCAATAGCGGCGAGACCGGCGGCACGGTCAAGGTGCTGGGCGAGACCGTGGCGGTGATGGACAATGCCCGTGTCGATGCCTCGGGCGCGGCGGGTGGTGGCACCGTGCTGGTGGGCGGCAACTGGCATGGCGAGGGCGCCGAGCCCAAATCCCAGGTGGCCTATCTCGCCGCCTCATCGGTGGTGGCGGCGGATGCCACCGAGAAGGGCAATGGTGGTCAGGTGGTGGTGTGGTCCGAGAACACCACGCGCAATTACGGCACAATCAGCGTCAAGGGCGGGCCGCAGGGCGGCGACGGCGGCGCGGTGGAAGTCTCCAGCCGGGGGGCTCTCGACTTTCAGGGCGACGTGATCCGAACCGCCGCCTTAGGGCGTGCGGGCAGCCTGCTACTTGATCCGCTGGATTTCAACATCACGGCCGGACCCAATGCCGGTCCCACCAATATGGGCGGCTCACCGCTGGAGCCCACCGCTGGCGGCGCCTCCATCAATGACGGCAAGATCAATAATCTGCTGGGAGGCGGCTCGTTGACGCTGCGGACCTTGGCGGGCGGCAATATCACCATGATGAACAACGCCCATATCAATTCGGGCAGCGCCAATTCGCTGACCATCAATTCCGGGGGAGATTTCAACGGCCAGTCGGGGGCGACCATCAATATCGGCGGCAGCCTGACCATTACCGCGGCCAATCAGCTCAGCTATTCCGTGGGCGGTACGGTGACCGGCAACATTACCCTGTCGGGCGCGGGCGTGAATCTGGGCGGCGGCGGGGCCACCACCATCACGTCGACCACCGGCTATATCGACGTGACCGCCACCGGCAGCAATATCACCAATCAAGCGACGCTCACCGCCAATGCCGTTGGGGTTAGGCTGCACAATCCCTCCGGAGGTGGTTCTCAGTTACCTCCGCCTCCTCCGCCTTCTCCGTTTGGGGGGGGAAGCGCAGGCGCTGCGGGGCCAGGATTCGGGATGGGGATGGGGCCAGGGGGCGGCCCGGGCCCCGGAGCGCGTTCGGGGCCGGGCGTTGGCGATGTGCTGGGGGGCAACGGTCCCGCGGCCCAAGGACCGGCGGGCGAGAATGGCGGCGAATCCGCCTTCGGGCCACCCGCAGGCGAGGGCGGCCCCCAGAATGCCGCCGAGGGCGCGCCAGCCGGAGCGCCGCCACCCGGTGGCGGTGGCCGCGAGGGGCCGCGCCGCGAGCCTCCGGCCAAGACCTCGGTGGCCCAGGTCATCCCCGGCCTGCTTCAGCGTGAAGTGGCCCCGGCTCCCGGCGGCAACCAGGGCGTTCCGGGTGTGAGCCAGCGCTACTCCAGCTTCGGGAATCCCGCGCTGTGGTAAGGCTGGCGCTCTTTGACCCCCAGTGTCATCCCGAGCGACGTCGAGGGATCTCCGCCTGGGCCATTGGTGCCGGTTCTGAAAATTCGTGCCAGAACGAGATCCCTTCTCCCGGTGGTCGTCGGGATGACACATCAATAAGTTCTGCGGTGGGGATCAGGCTGGCCATCATCGCCGCGTTTCTTCTGCCCGCCTTCGCCGCCTTGGCCGAGGGCGTGCCCCTGGGCAAGGATCTGCTGGGCCAGGAGTGCCGGGGGGAAGTCAGAGCGGCCATCTCGCCCGATGCCAGGGTGCCACCGCCCATGGACGTCTATTGCGGTCCATCCGCCCTGGCCGGGGGGCGGGTCCGCGCCGATTGGGCCGGGGCCGAGAGTGTCGAGCAGGCCCTGGCCGCCAGCCCGGTGGCCGCCGATACCGCATCGCGGCTGGCCTGCCAACCGGCCCGGCCCGAGCGCGGGCAAATGGTGGCGGCCTGCATGTCGCGCGAGGGCGGCTGGCCCGCCATAACGCTTGCCACCCTGCGCGGTCCGCTGCTGCTCCAGGCCGAGGGAACGCCCGCCAATCAACCGGCCCTGGAAGCGGCCATGGCCCATCTCGCCCCCTTGAGCGACGGCGCCGCCTCGGCGCCAGCCGCCGCCCGGCCCGATGGTCTTTATGATTCCAGTCTGGCGGCCAGCTATCGCGACCTGACCGAACTGGCGCGGCTCAACAACGGCATGGGCAATCATGCCGGGGCCGAGCAGGCCTATCGCCGCGCCTTGGATGTGCAGCGCAAGGTGTTCGGCGACAACGATCCCGGACTGGGCGACACGCTGATGCATCTGGCCCTTGAGGTCAGCAACCAGGGACGCTTCGTCGAGGCGGCCGAATTGTTCCGCCGGGCCGAGCCCTTGGTGCGCAAATCCATCACGCCATTGGATATGCCCCGGCTGATCAGCTATCAGGCGCTGGACGCCGCCAACCGCCACAGCTTCGCCGAGGCCCGCGCCCTGGCCCATCAGGCCAGCCTGCTCCGCCAAACCCTGATGGCGTCTGAAGGAGGCGGCCAGGTTGCCAAGGGTGTTTTGATGGATGCCTTTCTGGCGCGGGGAGAATTGGCCCAGAGCCTGCTGGTCGAAGCCTCCATGTCGCTGCGGCTCGACGATGTGGCTTCGGCCGCCGTGACGGCCGCCGAGGCCCTGTCCATTACCGGAGACAGCAATAATCTGCCAGGCGGCTGGCGGGTCCAGGCGCTGTCCACCATGGGGCTGGTGCTGGGCCGCCAGGGCCGCTATTCCGAGGGCGAGGCCCTGCTGAACGAGGCGGTCGGTCTCAGCCAACGTCTGTTCGGCGACGGCATGCCCACGGTGCTGGCCTGGGCCGCCCTGGGCCGTTTTCGCGCCGAGCAGGGGCGCTACACCCAGGCCATGCAGGCCTTCCGCCAGGAATTCGCGTTGCTGGCCCGTCATAGCGCAGAAGGGATGCGGCTGGGATTCGAGGCGGCATCACCCTTCATCGTGACCGCCCTGGAACTGGCGGAGCAGGGAGGCGAGGAGCGCGACGTCCTTCTTGATCAGGTTTTCTCGGTGCTGCAATTGGTCCAGGCCGGGCAGCAATCGGACATGGTCTCGCATGCGGCGCTGAAATTCGCCTCCGGCGACGAGCGCATCGCCAAGATGGTGGCCGAACGCCAGGACAGCCAGCGCCGACGCGATGAAATCCGCCTATCGCTCGCCTCCGAGGCAGCTCTTCCGGACGACCAGCGAAACGGTGACCGCGAGGCCTGGCTGGCCGACGAATACCGGTTCGCGGTGGCGCGCATGGCCGAACTGGATGGCCAGTTGCGCAGCGCCTTTCCCGATTACGCCAATCTGTCCAGCCCGGCCCCCGTGACCATCGCCCGGCTGCGTTCGGCGTTGGGGGCGGGCGAAGGGGTGATCGCCTTTGCCTTCGGCGACGACTTCGGTCTGGCGGTCATGGTGACGCCCGATCGGGTGGAGGCGAAGCGCCTGGACATCACCAGGGAAGACCTGGCCGCCGAAGTTTCGGAACTGCGCAAGGGGATTACCGTTCAGGATGGCCGGGTCGGGCGCTATGATCTTGGCCGCGCCCATGCCTTGTACGCCAAGCTGTTCGCTCCCCTGTCCCCGCCCTTGGGCGCGTTGCGCCATCTGCTGGTTATTCCCGCCGGAGCCCTGGCCAGTCTGCCGGCGGCGGCCCTGGTGGTGACGCCGCCATCGTCCAACGACCCCGGCCGAGCCGATTGGCTGGCGCGGCACAGCGCGCTCAGCCAATGGCCGTCGGTGGGCGCCCTGGTCACCATGCGCCGCCATGCGGGCAAGTCCTTGGCCAGCCTTCCCCTGCTCGGCATCGGCAATCCCAGTTTCGGAGGAATGGGTCCCAAAGGCTCGGCTTCCCTGGTTCAGCACTGCCGCAGTGATGGACCGCTGCCCGCCGGGCTGTTGGGCCAGCTGGCGCCGCTGCCCGACACCGAGGTGGAGTTGCGCTCGGTGGCCAAGGTTCTGAACGCGTCGGGGGACGACATCCTCGTGGGTGGCGGGGCGACCGAAGCCGCGCTCCGGGCCAAGTCCCTGGACCGCTACCGCGTGCTGTACTTCGCCACTCACGGATTGCTTCCGGCGGAATTGCGCTGCCAGTCCGAGCCGGGTCTTGCCCTGGCCCCGCCTGCCGGAGGGGCCGCGACCAAGGCCGGGGACGGATTGCTGGAAGCAAGCGAGATCGCAGCGCTTCGCCTGGATGCCGATCTGGTGGTGCTGTCGGCCTGCAACACGGCCTCGGCGGGGGGTGGGTTCGGCGGCGAGGCTCTGTCCAGTCTGGCCGATGTCTTCTTTCACGCCGGGGCCCGCTCGGTCCTGGCGTCCCACTGGCCGGTGCCGTCGGTGTCCACCACCCGCCTGATGACCGGTTTGTTCGAGATCAATGCCAAGGCCGAGGGACTGGACACGGCCTTGCAGCAGGCGCAACTGGCTCTTTTGGCCAATGAAGGAACCGCCCATCCCGTCCATTGGGCGGGCTTTTCCCTGATCGGCGGAGTGAAGCCATGACGCGATCCGCAATCCTGTTGGTCCTTGCCCTGGTGGGCTGGTGCTTTCCCGCCCTTGCCGTCGAGGTCTATGTGGTCGAGGCCAAGGGGCTGGATCTGGCTCCCGGTCAGGTGCTGGACGGGGGCAAGCCCATATCTCTGGCCCTGGGGCAGAAGCTGGTCCTGGTGACCAGCGACGGGCGGACCATCAAGCTCAAGGGGCCTTCGGAAGCCGCGCCCGCCGCCGAGGTGCAGGCGGGCGGGGCGGATATGGCCAAGTCCTTGAAGGGATTGGTGGCGGCCAGGGCCGCCGATACCACCTCGGCCGGTGTGGTGCGCAGCAATGCAGAGAAAAGGCCGCCCTTGCCAGAGCCCTGGCTGGTGGATGTCCGCCATGGCGGCAACCACTGCCTGCTTTCAGACGCCGAGACGGTGCTGTGGCGGGGGACGGAGAGACGCGGCGACGAGGAGATCGAGATTTCACCCGCCGATCGCTCCTGGCTGGCCAAGGCCCCCTGGCCGGGCAATTCGGACCGGCTGGCGCTTCCGCCATCGCTGAAACTTCAGGACGGCAAGGCCTATAAGGTGATCTTAGGCAAAGCCCCCGTGGCCATCACCATCCACGCGGTTCCCGCCGGTTTGGGGACCGATGCCGCCCTTGTCGCCTGGATGCTGGAACTGGGGTGTGAGACCCAGGCCCAGGCCTTGGCGGTTGGAGGGCGCTGACATGGAGCGGATCAGGCGATGGTTCGGCCAAGGCGCGGTGGCCCTTGTATCGGTGGTCTTCGCCTTTCTGCTGGGTGAGTATCTGCCCTTTCTGGTGATCGTGGAAAACTGGGCCGCCGATTACCGGGTGGCCAGTCTCACTCCGGCCGAGCCCCAGCATCCCGATATCGTGGTGGTCTCCATCACCGAGGACACGCTGCAACTGTTTCCCTACCGCTCGCCGGTGGATCGCCATTTCCTGGCCGGGCTGCTGGAAGACCTGGACGGAGCGGGGGTCCGCGCGGTGGGGCTGGACGTCTTGTTCGACCAGCCTTCCGAACCGGCCAAGGATGCGGAACTGCGCGCCGTGCTGGCGCGCATGAAGGCGCCGGTGGTGGCCAGTTATATCGGCGCCGATGAGGGGCTCAACGAGGATCAGCGGGAATATCTGGACGAGTTCCTGCCCCAGGGACAGCGGGGCTATGCCTCCTTGCACAAGGACGCCTACGACCAGACCGTCCGTGAGATGTTCTCCGGGCGCCAGTCTCCCGACGGCTTCATCCCCGGTTTTCCCCTGGCCCTGGCCGCCCGGATCAATCCCGGCGGCACCTATTTTGCCCAGCCCATGGCGTGGCGCGGTAAGGCCGGGCCGGAACTGGCGCCGTTCCGCCATTTCCCCGCCCATACGGTCAAGCTCATGCCCAAGGACTGGCTGCGCGGCAAGATCGTGCTGATCGGCTCGGATCTCAGCCTGACCGACCGTCACCGCACGCCGTTCTATGTGGGGGAAAGCGGTCCGAACCGCTTGATGCCGGGTGTGGATATCCACGCCCATGCCTTGGCGCAATTGCTCGACGGGCGGCGCGGCGACTCTTTGGATGTGCGGATGAAGCTGTTGCTTTGCGCCGTCATCGCCCTGGCCGCCGTGGCGCTGTCGCGCCTTCCTTTCGGCGTCGGCGTCAAGGCCGGGTTGGCGGGGTTGCTTCTGGTCGCCCTTTGGGTGGGGGGATTCTTCGCCTTCGCCCGGACCGGGCTCAACATTCCTCTCCTGATGCCCAGCCTGGCCCTGGCCAGCGCCATGTGGCTGGCCGAAACCCTGGGTGGCCGTCAGGAACGCCAGCAAAAGCAGTTCATCAAGAACGCCTTCGGGCTTTACATGTCGCCCAGCATCGTCGACGAACTGGTCAAGGACCCGTCGCGCCTGACTTTGGGGGGCGAGCGCCGGGAGATGACCTTCCTGTTCACCGATGTGGCGGGCTTCACCACGGTGTCGGAACAGACCGAGCCTGCGGTGCTGGGCGCCATGCTCAACCAGTATTTCGACGGCGTTTGCTCCATCTTGATGGAGCAGGGCGGCGCCGTGGTCGACTTCATCGGCGACGCGGTGTTCTGCCTGTTCGGCGCCCCGGTTGCCCATCCCGATCATGCCGAGCGCGCCATCATCTGCGCCCGGCGCATCGAGGAATTCTCGCGCAGCTTCCGCGAACTGGACCATGTCCGCGCCACGGGCTGGGGCATCACCCGGATCGGCGTTCACACGGGCAATGCCCTGATCGGCAATTTCGGTTCGGGCAAGCGCTTCAAGTATTCGGCGGTGGGCGATGCGGTGAATACGGGGGCGCGTATCGAGGGGCTGAACAAGTATTTCGGCACGGCGGTCTGCGTGTCGGAGACCAGCGTCGCCGCCTCGGGCATGGCGGGGCTTCGGCCCCTGGGGCGCTTCACCCTCAAGGGAAAATCCCATCCCATCGCCGTGTTCGAACCAGTCTCGGATGAATGGCTTAACAGTCCGGCAGGACAGGGCTATCTGGCCGCTTATGCCCTGATGGCCGAAGGACAGGGCGGGGACGCTCTGGCGGCTTTTCAGGCACTGGAAGGCGACGACCCGTGCATCGCCTTCCATCTGGAACGGTTGAAGAGCGGCGAGACCACCGACGTGGTCACCATGAAGGATAAATAGCCGGTCGCCCTATCAAATGACTCGTCTTGTCATCCCGAGCGAAAGTGAGGGATCTCCGTCTGGTAGGGCGGTGCCGATTTCCGAAACGGCGCTCCAGGATGAGATCCCTCCTCCCGATGGTCGTTCGGGATGACTGGTCACATCATAGGGCGGCTGGCCTCAATCTTCGACGCGGGCCGACAGATCCAGGATGCGGTGTTTGAGGAACAGCACCCAGTCGCGCATGAAGGGGTCCAACCCGGCGATCTTGGCCTTGAACTTGTCGGCGGTGATGACCATCAGTTCGGTGCGCTCGGCGGCGATGGCGGCGGCGCTGCGCGGCGTGTTGTCGATCAGCGACAATTCGCCGAAGGCCTTGGGTGCGGTCAGGGTGACCAGCACCACGTCGCCGGTCTGGTTGCGCTTGACGATGCGCACCGAGCCCGAGCGTATGATGAAGGCGGTTTCGGACTTGTCGCCCTCTTCGAAGATGATCTGGCCCGCCTCGAACACCAGATGGTCGAGCTGCTTGTCCAGCGATTCGGGAGCGGCCTGCGTCATGATTTTCCCCCCGCGCTGCTCTTGACCACCCGCGCCGAAAGATCGGTGATGCGGCTGACCAGATATTGGACCCAGAAGCGGCAGAAGGGATCGAGGGATTCGATCCGCTTTTCCATCTCCTTCATGCTAATGATGCGCAACTGGCAGCCGCCCATGGTGGTGGCGGTGGCGGTGCGCTTCATGGGGCTGAACAGGGCCAGTTCGCCGAAGAAGGCGTCCTCGTTGAGCCGCGCCAGCATGACCAGTTGCTTTCTGTGAACAGTGGTGATCTCCACATGGCCCGAGACCACCTGGAAGGCATGGTCGGGATCGGCGCCCTCGCGGAAGATGACGCTGCCCGGCGCGAAGCTTCGTACCTCGGCCCCCTGGGCGGCCAGTTCGGCCAGATGGGCGGCGATTTGGCGCGGTGTCGAGGGGGGCGCGGCGGGTGCGGGCCTGTCAGTGGCCATGCCGCCGGGACCGAACAGGGCCATTTCGCGCTTGGCCAGGGCCTCGGCCACCAGGCTCCCCCCTAAGACCGTATCGCCCTGGCGCAGTTTCGACGCCACCGCCTTGAAGGAATCCCGCTCGCGGGTGGGGTCATAGCGGTCGAGGGGCTGGGAACTGCAGATCTGGCGGGTGAGGCGGTCCAGCAGGGCGGTCTGGGTCTGAGGCATGCGACCGGCGGCAAGCAGGGGCAGGAAGACGGCCAGATGGGCCGCGGCCTCCGAGGCCGAACCGTCGAAACTGCCGTCGCACAGTTCGGCGATGGAGCAGACCAACTGGCCGAGATTGCGCTGAAACCCCAGAATATCGTGGAGCGCCGAGGGGATATAAACCAGATCGGCCACCACGCCGTCGATCATGGCCAGCACGTCGTCGCGGGGCTCGGTCCCGCACATGAGGGCCAGGCGCTCGAACTTGGCCAACCAGGACCGGTGCTGCACCAGATCGCGGCACAGCACCACCAGGGCGTGGTACTCCTCGCGGCCCTTGGGCGCCAATCCCACCACCGCGTCCAGCACGTCGTCCAGCTTGGCCCCCACCAGATCGGGCAGTCCCCGGCTTTCGCCCACATTGTGGATGCGCTGGGTGATCTTGGTGACGACGTCATAGATCTTGTCGCGGCGGGCCGAAGCCGATTGACCGGGAAGCACGCCCTGAAGCGCAGCCACGCGCTCGACCCCGGCTTCCAGAAGATTGCCGTAGGCTTTGACGTTTTGCAGCGCCCGGTAATTGTGCAGGAATTCGGTCGGCGTGAGGAAGACCCGCTCGATATAGCGCCGGCACAGCCGGCTGATGGTCATCCGGGTCTCGACACCATAAAAATCATAGATATCGGTGCACAAATGGGCGTCGTCGATGACGACGATTTCCAGGTTGGTTTCAGGTGATTCACGGATTTCGCAATGGACGACGGTTTCGTCGCAGGAGCCGTCGGCTTTTTTCGTCTCCTTGACGATGCGGATTCCCATGCATTGAGGATCGGCGAACAGGCGATCGGCGACAGCCCTGGCTGCGTCCTGGCCGGGTCGCTGCTCCGCCGAAATCCAGTGGTCCTCGCCGAAGGTCTGGACGTCGAAAACCGTCTGCCCTTCGCTCATCCCGGTTCCCCTTTTCGGCGCCCTGAGGGCGCGCAAAAATCCCATAAAAATCAAATACGAAATTGCCAGGAGCGCCGCTCTGGGTCAAGCTGTGAGACGGCTGGAAAAGGGAGGGTGGACGTGGCTGTTGCACAAGGGATTCGCGACCGGTACCGCATACTCGGCGAGCCGGTGCCCTTTGCCCAGGGACAGGTTTATTCCGGCCTCGATCCCTTTGCCGATCGCGCGGTTCGGATTTACGAAATTTCGGCTGGCCAAGCGGGCTTTCGCCCCGGCTCCCTGGTGGAGGATGTGAGGGAAGGCGGGCGTGCCAGCCATCCCAATCTGTTGCCCGCCCTTCTCGATATGGCCTCCAAGAGCGGACCGTCCTTTCTGGTGACCTCCTCGGTCAAAGGCGTGCGCCTGGATTCCATGGCGGCCGATACCGGCCTGACCGAGCAGGGGGCTCTGCATATCGCCCGCGTGCTGGGCAATGTCATGGTCTATTGCTGGAAAAGCGGGCTGAAGGGACTGGGCTTTGGCCCCAAATCCGTCGTGGTCGCCCAAGAGGGCATCCGCGTCGCCAGCATCGCCGAAAGCCGCCTGCTGGCCCGCGCCGAGGGGCGCGCCATCGAGGATACCGCCAGCGATATCGCCGCCTATTCCCAAGTCCTCGACTGCATGGTGGAACTGTGCCGCCGGGCGGGTGGCAAGGCCGTCACCTTGGAAACCGCCGCATTGGCCATCAAGAATATGGGGATCGGCGCCGCCCGGCAGATCATTAACGGTCCCTTGGAAGAGGCCGTGGACGATGGTTCCGGTGCGGCGCGGCTCACCTTGGATTCCGGCGACTTCATCTTCAAGGAGAGCGATTCCTCCGATGATACCTTCTATGTGCTGGAAAAGGGACTGGTGCAGGTGGTCAAGGCCGATGGCCTGGGCAACGAGATGTTTCTCGACTTCACTCGTCCCGGTCAGCTGATCGGCGAGATGGCGGTGATCGACAAGCTGCCGCGCATGGCGTCCGCCCGCGTTCTGGAGCCCTCTCGCCTGCTGGTCATCCGCGGCGAGAATTTCCGCACCCGTTTGGGCAAGCTGGATAAGGTCGCCTTGATGCTCATCGAAACCCTGTCCGGGCGCCTGCGCCAGCGCGCCGACGAGGTCACCAAGCTGAAGGCCGCTCTGGGGGGGAATCGCTAACCCGAGATTTCCAGCCGGTTGCGTCCGGCCTGCTTGGCGACGTAGAGGGCCTGATCGGCCCGGCTCAGCGCCGCGTCGATGGACTTTTCCCCGTCTTGAAGCAAGGACAGCCCCAGGCTGGCGGTGATGGCGATCGTGGCTCCGCCGATGGTGATCTTGGTGGCGGCGATGGCCAGGCGCAGCCTTTCGGCGGCCTCGGTGGCGGCGTTGAGATCGTCGCCGGGAAACAGGATGCCGAATTCCTCGCCGCCCAGACGTCCGAACAGATCGGTTTCGCGCAAGGTCGACCGGCAGGTGTCGGCCAGCGCCTTGAGGGCGGCGTCCCCGGCGGCATGACCGTATTCGTCGTTGATCTTCTTGAAGTGGTCCACGTCGAGCATCAGCACGGCCAGAGGGGTCTTCGCCCGTCCGGCCCGGATGATCTCGGTATGGGCGCGCTCCAGGAAATGGCGGCGATTGGCGATACCCGTCAGGGAATCCTGGCTGGCCAGCCGGGTGAGTTCCTCCTGCAGCCGCTTGGTCTCGGTGACGTCTTCCTTCAGGGCCACGAAATGGGTGAGAAGCCCCGTGGGGCTGCGCACCGGCGCGATGGAGCATTTTTCCCAGTAGAGGGAACCATCCTTGCGGCGGTTGCAGAATTCGCCGTGCCATTCTCCGCCGTCCAGAATGGTCCGCCACAAATCCTGGTAGGTAGACGGTGGCGTAAGGCCGGATTTGAACAGGCTGGTGGTTTTCCCGATCACCTCTTCGGGCTGCCAGCCGGTGACGGCGGTGAACTTGCGGTTCACATATTCGATCCGACCGGCGATATCGGTGATCAGGACGAGATTGGGGCTGTGTTCGACGGCGCTGGTCAGTTTGCGCAGTTCCATCTCGATATGGCTCTTGGCCTCGACCATGGCGCTGGTCCAGCGGACCCGCTCGCACAACAGGCGGATGATCGGCTGATGCAGCCGGGGCTCGGCCAGGAGAAGGGCGTGGAAGTCGTTCCGGTTGATGGTGAAGACGCAGGTCCGCTCGACGGCGTAGGCATCGGCGCTGCGGGGCAGGTCGTCGAGCAGGGCGATTTCGCCGAACACGGTGCCTGGTGGCAGCAGGTTCATGTGGTGGACGTCGCCCGTGGCGGTCTCGACCCCGATCTGAATCTGACCCTCCAGGACGCAGAACAGAAAATCGCCGGGATCTCCCTTGCGGAACAGGACCTGCCCCGGCCGCAAGGTAACGATGTGGCCCAATGCGGCAACCTCGTCCAGCGCCTCGACCGCCAGACCCTCGAACAGGTCATGGCGGCTCAAGGCCTGGCGGATGGCGTCACGGTCCACGGCGCGCTTCACGGAAAAAGACAGTCCCGGCCCTACTTGGCCGGTTCCATCGCCTTTTTCGCGGCTTCAGCCTGAGCCTTCTGCTCGGCTTCGGTCTGGGCGCGGGCCTTATCCTTGCGGGTATCCTCGACGGCCTGCTGCGCCGCTTTGCTGACGGCGTCGCTGGTGGCGCGTCCCGCCTGGGTGCCGACTTCCGCGCCCACGGACGGATTGGGCACGGATTGGGCCTTTGTCACGGTCGGCGCCAAAACGAGGATGGCCAACGCGATTCCGGTCAGGATCTTGTTCATGTCAAATTTTCCTTTCCCCAAGTAACTCTGGATATTAAGGCGGTTTAGCGTCCCTGCCGCCAATCCGGCAGGGCGGCAAGGGTCTGGGCCGCGGCCAGATTGGGCCATTCCTCGGCCCAGCAGCACACATGCCCGAATTTCTCCACCGGCAGCAGGCGGGCCCGGCCCTGGGCATTGGCGCGCGAGACGAAGGCGCGGCCCACCTCGGCGGGAACCACCTCGTCGCGCCCGCCCGTGAGATGGACCTGCGGGATATGCGCGACGCGCCCGGCCATGGCCGCGGGATCGAGGGAGGGTGTCAGAGGTGTCAGCCCCTGAAGTCTGGTCCACAGGGCGAGGTCCAGATTGGCGGCCACGGTGACCAGGGCGCTGACATCGCTGCGCGCCGCCGCCACCAGAACCGCCAGAGCTCCGCCCCCGGAATAGCCGACCAGGACAATCCGCTCGGCCTTCACCCGTGCCTTGATCCGGTCGATGGCCGCGCCGACGCCCGCCACCACTTCCGGGGCATAACGGTGCGAGGTCCAGTAGGCAGGGTGGCAGGGGGGCTTCATGCCGTACTGACACGGCCTGGCCAGCCAGGCGACCGGCCCGCCGGGATGGGCCAGGGCCAGACGCAGGGTCAGCGGGTCCGTGGGGGTGGGGTCGGCGGAGACGGTGTGAGGGCCGAGAAAGGCAAGGCCGTCGCCCTCAAGATAGACGGTCAGGGCCGCTCCGCTTCCGGTGGCGGGCGAAACGGCCGCGGCCAGCAAGAAGGGTGATGCCTCCACCATTGCATAGCTCCAGCCCGCCTGATGGGCGAGGTACTCGGCCTTGTGCGGGACCGCGACGAAAGCGTCACCGGCGCAGCCGCCGAGGCAGACGAGCGTCGCCGTCAGGAGCCAGGCCTTGGTGCGGCGGAAAAGAGATGCGCGTCTCATTTGAGGGCTTGAGGGCGCATGCAATTTACAGGCAGCCGACACCTGTTCCAATAGCAACTGAGCGGTTCGCAATTGTAAGGATATCGCCCCAATCTCCACAATCCCCACACAATCCGAGCGCAAATTCATTGATAGTGGACGAAATTTGCTCTCTATCTCAATGATATCAAATAGATTTCCTGACTGTGTATTGATTTTTAAACTTTGTCCAGTTAGCTTGACTTGAGACGCGTTGAATTCAATAGGGCAGGGGATCTCGGTATGGGCTGGTTGTTTCGTGGAAGCTTGGCGGTTGCCGTCGTCGCGTTGAGCCTAGCGGGCGTGCCTGCCTTTGCCGGTCCCCCCTGTCCGCCTCCTCCTCCTGGCGCTCCGCCCCAGGGTGGCGGTTGTAATGGCGGCCCGCCCCCGGTCGGCGGTGGCAAGGGTCCGCCTCCCATGATGGGTAATCTTGTCGGCGGCATGATCGGTGGCCGTGTGGCCCAGGCCGTGGGCGGCGCCATGGGCGGCGGCGCTGGCATGCCCGGCGGTCCCGGTGGTGGTGCTCCTGGTGGCCCCGGTGGTCCGGGTGGTGGCAACGTCGGCAGCGGACCTCAGACCAGTCTTGATGAGTCCGACACCTCTGTGACCGGCATGTCGGCGGGTAGCCTTCCCGCCACCATCGGCCTGTGGGTCAACGCCGGACAGACCTGGCTGGATGGCGATCAGGTCAACAACGACTATTACGGCACCATCAAGACGGCCATGACCGGCGCCGACGTTACCATCAACGGCAAGTATATCCTGGGTCTGTCAGCCGGTATCGGCCGCGAGGCCACCAAGATCCGCTATTCCAATATCGACATCACCGGGCAGACCGGCACCGTGGCACCCTATGCCGCCTATATCATCAATGACATCTTCTATGTGGATATGTCGGGCGGCGTCAGCCGAGTGCTGTATCATGAGCAGTCGAATTCCCAGAAGGGCGACTATACCGGCCTGCGCTACTTCACCGGCGCCAATCTGAATGCCGCCAAGACGTTCGGCTCCTGGTCGCTCAGCACCAATATCGGCTATCTCTATTCGGCCGAAAAGGTGCGGATGTACACCACCAATACCGGCTATGTGGTGAACGAGACCAAGTCGCGCACCGGCCAGATCCGCAGCACCAGCAAGGCGGGCTACACCTATCTGACCTCCTGGGGCTGGCTGTATCCCTTCGCCTCGGTCCGTCTGGAATATGACGCCAACAAGACCGGCGCCACCCCCATCGACACCGCTGGCACCATGGCCGCCAACAGCCTGTTCGGAACCACGTTCGGGGCGGGAACCAGTGTCGGAATCGGCGCCAACAGCACCTTCACCGTGGAAGGGACGACGACGGAATTCCGCGAGCATTCCTCCGTCTACGGCTTGACGGGCACGTTCCGTTACAAGTTCTGACCTAAGACATTTCCCCCGGCCGGTTTCCGGTCGGGGGGAGCCATCACAGACGCCAAGAATGGCGGCGAGGGAAGAGAATGTCCGTGGATCTGCGCGACATATTGAATGATTTGATCGCCAAGGACCGCCTGCCGGCCCTGGCCATCAGCGCCAACGGCTTTGCCTTCGATCCCCGCTCGGGCCAGAGCTTCACCGTCAATCACACCGGTATCGCCACCGTGGAATTGCTGCTGGCCAACAATTCCATTGATGCCACCGTTGACGAGTTGGCCCGTCAGTACGACGTACCTGAAGACGTTGTTCTCGGGGCCGTCGAAGTCTTCATCCGTCAGCTTGCCCGGTATCTGACATGATCCCCCTGACCAAGACCTCTTCCGACTGGCGCCGTTGGACCATCGCCATTACCGGCGTCAATGCCAAGCCCGACAATCCCGGACCGGGGCTGGCGGTGGCGCGCTGCCTGCGCGAGTCCTTAGGCTTTACAGGCCGCCTGATCGGCCTGGGCTACGAGGTCCTCGATCCCGGCCTTTATCATTCGGGGATCTTCGATGCGGGCTATCTCATCCCCTATCCTTCGGGGGGCAGCGAGGGCCAGCTTGAGCGGCTGATGGAAATCCACGAGGCCGAGCGCATCGACGCCGTCATTCCCTGCCTGGATGCCGAGTTGTCCACCTTCGCCCATAATGCGGTCGCCCTGGGCGCGGCGGGTATCCGCATGATGGCGCCGGGCTTGGAGCAATTGCGGGCGCGGTCCAAGGACAATCTGGGCGAGCTTTGCCGCGATCTCGGCATTCATACGCCAGAGACCCAAAAGGTCTCCGATGCCGGGTTCTTCGAGCGTTGCCGCGACGAGGGCTGGACCTATCCCCTGGTGGTCAAGGGCATCTATTACGACGCGGTGGTGGCCGAAACCCCGGAAGACGCCAAGGCCGCCTTTCACCGCATTGCCGCCCAATGGGGCTATCCCGTGCTGGTCCAGCAATTCGTCGGCGGCTACGAGATCAATCTCACCGCCATTGGCGACGGATCGGGCGAGATGATCGGTCCGGTGATGATGCGCAAACGCGCGCTGACCGATAAGGGCAAGGCCTGGGCTGGCATCTCCATCGATGACGACCAGCTGGAAGCCATGGGCCGCACCATCATGGCAGGCACCAAATGGCGCGGAGGGCTGGAAGTGGAGGCCCTGCGCGGCGATGACGGAAAGCTGTACCTGATCGAGGTCAATCCGCGCTTTCCCGCCTGGATCTATCTCAGTCACGGGGTCGGTTGCAATCTGCCCCAGGCCCTGCTGCGCCTGATGGCCGGAGACCGTCCCACCGACCTGCCCCGGCCGCGTCCCGGGACCTTGTTCATCCGCTATGCGGAGGAGCTGATCGTCCCGCTGGAGCAGTTCCAGGCCATGATGGTCGAGGGTGTGGTGGCCGCACCTTGCAACAAGAACCGCGTAGCTTGATCGGATAAGCTTGATGTCCAAGGAAACGGGCAGCCGGCGGGGCTGGGAGCCGCCCTATATCACGCCGCACCGCCATGACAATTCCAAATTCGGCCGCCGCGCGGCGCGCGACAATTGCTGGGAACAGATCGACGGCGTCGATGTGGAATACCTGATGTCGCGCTACGGTTCGCCGCTGTTCATCGCCTCGGAGCGCCGCCTGCGCGAGAATGTGCGCCGGGTCAGGGGCGCTTTCGAGCGGCATTACCGCCCGGTGGTGCACGGCTGGTCCTACAAGACCAATTACACCAGCGCCATCTGCCGCATTTTGCATCAGGAAGGCTCGTGGGCCGAAGTGGTCTCGGCCTTCGAATACGAGAAGGCGCGCTCGCTTGGCGTTCCCGGCAACCGCATCATCTTCAACGGCCCCAACAAGCCCCGCGCCATTCTGGAACGCGCCATCGCGGAAGGCGCCCGGCTGCATGTGGACCATCTGGACGAACTGGAACTGATCGAGCGCATCGCGCGAGAAAAGGGCGAGGTGGTGCCGGTGACGCTGCGGCTCAACTTCAATACCGGCTATACCGATCCGTGGAGCCGCTTCGGCTTCAACCTGGAATCGGGACAGGCCCACAGCGCCGCCTCCCGCATCAAGCGCAGCGCCCATCTGAGGCTGACCGGCCTGCACAGCCATATCGGCACCTTCATCCTCGAGACCCGCGCCTATGCCGAGCAGGTGCGCCTCATGTGCAACTTCATGAAGACGGTCGAGGCCGATGGCGAATGCGTCATCGATGCCATCGATATCGGTGGCGGGCTGCCGTCCCGCAATGCGCTGCAAGGCATCTATCTGCCGCCCGAACAGGCGGTCCCGGCGGTGGAGGAATACGGCGCCGCCGTGTGCTCCGCCCTGGAGGAATGTCTGGCCGACCGGGTCGGTCCCCATCCTACCTTGTTCATCGAAAGCGGCCGCGCCGTGGTCGATGACGCCGTGTCCCTGGCGTCCACCGTGGTCGGCACCAAGCGCCTGCCCGACGGGCGGGCGGCGGCCGTCCTCGACGCTGGCATCAATTCCATGCTGACGGCGTTGTGGTACCACCATCCGGTCAAGCTGACCAAGCCCAAGGCGGGCGATTCCGCCGATACCGTCCTCTACGGCCCCATGTGCATGAATATCGACGTCATGCGCCATACCGTGCAATTGCCGCCGCTGTCGGTGGGCGATTGCCTGGTCTTCAATCCGGTGGGCGCCTACAACAACACCCAGTGGCTGCAATTCATCGAATACCGTCCGGCGGTGGTGCTGATCCATTCCGACGGCGAGCATTCGGTGATCCGCGAGGCCGAAACCATCGAGGATATGAACCGGCACGACAGGCTGCCCACCCATCTGCAGTCTCCGGTCGATCTGCCATGACGGCGCCGCCCTTCATCCTGCGCGCCCCCCGGCCCGAGGATGTGGCCGCCTATTGCGGCTTTCTGAGCGACCCGGATGTCCATATCTGGCTGGAGGACCGCTGCCAGCGGCCCCTGTCCCTGCCGGAAATCCAGGCCTTCGTCCTGGGGCCCGCCTGGTGCCGCTGGGCCATCGAATGCGATGGGGCCTTTGTCGGACTGACCGGTCTGGAAGACTACGACCCGGCGCGCGGCACCGCCCGCTTCTTCATCGTCATCGGCGACCGCAAGCTGTGGGGGCGAGGGCTGGGCGAGGCGGTGATCCGCCGCGTGCTGGAGCATGGCTTCCATGGCCTGGGCCTGCGCAAGATCGTTTCCGATTTCATGGCTCCCAATCAGGGGTCGCGGCGGATTCACGAGCGCGCGGGATTTCGGGAAGAAGGTTGCGCCCGCGATGATAGCTGGCGCCGGGGTGGATGGGTCGACCGGGTCTATGTGGCCATTTTCAAGGACGAGTTCGACGCCCAATCCCAAGGCGCGCCATCATGACCGTTCCGCGCGGGGATAACCCCGAGCGCCGGGCCGCGATCGAGGTGAAATGTCAGGCACCGGCCGAACGGCCGCTGTTCAAGTTCGTGCATGATCTGGTCTATGGCTACGGCTCGTTCATGTTCTTTACCCGCCCCTCGGCCAATCTGCTGCTGGTGGCCTGCACCATGATGCGGCCCTGGGTGGGATTGCTCGGCATGCTGGCTGGGATCTCCACCTTGCTGTGGCGGCGCTGGCTGGGGCTGTCCCTGGTCGCCGCGGGTGGCCTTGAAGTGGTCAACGGCATTCTGGCCGGGCTGCTGGTGGGCTATTTCTTCGCACCCGACTGGCGGGCCATGGCGCTGGGCCTGTGCGCGGGGCCCTTCGCCGTGCTGGTGTCGGCCTGGATGGGCGATGGGCTGCGCCGGGCCAATCTGCCGCTGCTGTCGGGGTCCTTCGTCGTGGTCGGAGCGGGCTTGCTGGCCGTCGGCAGGGCCATGGCCCTGCCTTTCGCGCCGCCGCCGGTTCTGGTTCCCGTGGAGTGGATGCCCGCGCCCGTCTACGAGTTCCTGCGCGCCCTGGGCGGCATTTATCTCACCCGTACGGTGGAAGGGGGCGCCTTCGTCCTGGCCGCGCTGGCCCTGTCGTCGCGCACCTTGGTGCTGCTGGCGGTGATGGCCCATGCCATCGCCCAGATCACCCTGCTGGGCCTGGGCATTCCCGCAGGCAGTCTGGCAGGCAGTTCGGCGGCCAGCGCCGCCATCATGGCCGCCATCATGACCGGCGGATTGTTCACGGCGCCCGGCGCGCGCGCCGCCGGTGTCGCGGGTTTTTCCGCCCTATGCGCCACCGTGGCGGCTTTGTCGCTTTACAACGCCCTGTTCTTCATGGCCCTGCCGCCGCTATCCCTGCCGTTCCTGGTGGTCACCTGGCTGGTGATGCTGACCCTGCGGCCCGAGCATGGCGCGGCCTGGAACCGCTACTGGCTGGCGCCCTCCCTGCCCGAACGCAGCCTGGAGCGGGCCCGTCAGGCCGAGGCGCGGGGCCTGTCGCCCCATAGCGTCGGCCTGCGCGCACCGTTCTTCGGCCGTTGGGATGTCTATCAAAGCTTCGACGGCCCCCATACCCATCAGGGGCCCTGGCGTCACGCGCTCGACTTCCACCGCATGGTCGATGGTCATGCCTATCGCGGCGATGGGGCGCAGCTTGCCGACTTCTACTGTTTCGGCCAGATCGTCCGCTCGCCCGCCTGGGGGCAGGTGGTGGCTCTTCGCGCCGATCTTGCCGACAATGCGCCGGGCGAGGTAGACCCGGTCAATTGCTGGGGCAATTACGTTTTGATCGCCATCGGCAATGACAATTACGTCCTGGTCGCCCATCTGCGCCAGGGCAGTGTCAGCGTTGCATTGGGAGAGACGCTCGTCCCCGGCCACCCTCTCGGCCAGTGCGGCAATTCCGGGCGTTCGCCCCAGCCGCATATCCATCTGCATGTCCAGGTGGGCATGGCATTGGGCAGCCCTACCCGGCCTTTCCATCTCAGCGGCATCTGCATCGATCACCGCTTCGTCCTGGACGGCATCCCCGCCGAGCGCGAGAAGGTGGCGGTGCCCCATGTCAGCGAGGCCCTGAAGCGCTCGCTGCATTACCAGATCGGGCAGCGGCTGGCCTATGGCTGCGCCGATGGGACGGAACTGGTGCTGGAAGTCGATCTCGGCCCCACCAACACCTTCGGTCTGGTGGCGGGCAGCGGCGCCCGCATCCTGCTGGCCGAGACCGACAATCTGCTGGCGCTTTACGAGCGGTTCGGCGCGCGCGACCGGCTGTTCGACGCTTTCGTCCTGGCGGCGGGGCTGACCCCGCTGATCGATATCGAGGCCGAATGGTCGGATGCTCCGCCCGCCCGCCTGCTGCCATTGCCGCCGCCGTTGCGGGCCATGCGCTGGCTGCTGCCCGGCCTGATCGGCGCCAAGAGCCATTACCGCCGCGACTGGGACGCCGAAACCCAGGCCTGGCAGCAATCGGGCACCCATTGCCTAACCCTGGCCGGGCGGGTCGTGTGGCAGTGCCGAAGCGGAGCCCTGATCACCGAGGGCGGCGGCATCGTCGGCTTCTCGCTGGACGCCCCCGGCATGGCCATTCAGGCCCGGCTGACCCGTCTGGGCTTCAAGAGCGATACCGGCGTCGAAGGGTGGGAACAGCCCGTGGCGCGGGCGTCGTAATGTGCGGTATCGCCGCCACCATCGGCCTTAGCGACGCCACGGCCTTTACCAGCCTGTTCGGCGCCATCGGCCATCGCGGCCCCGACGAGAGCGGCATCCGCGAAAGCGGGGACATCCGCATCGGCATGCATCGTCTGGCCATCGTCGGGCGCATGGGCGATTCCGTCCCGCTGATCGGAGCCGATGGTCTGGTCCTGGCCTTCAACGGCGAGATCTACAATCACCAAGCCCTGCGGGCGGATTTTCCCGATTACCCCTTTGCCGGTCAATCGGATGCCGAGGTGCTGTTCCCGCTTCTCAAGCGCCACGGCCTGGGCGGTCTTGACCGATTGCGCGGCATGTTCGCCTTCGTGCTGACCGATATGGAGAGCGGCGAATTCCTGGCGGTGCGTGATCCCTTCGGCATCAAACCGCTATATTACGCCGAGACCGGCGGCGGCTTTGCCTTTGCCTCGGAGATGAAGGCCTTCGCCGCCATGGGCATCACGCCGCGCTTCCTGCCGCCGGGCCATCTGCTGACCCGCCATGGGCTGAGGCGGTGGTATCGGGTTCCCGGTCGTTTCCGACTGTCCCGGCGCCCCAATCTTCGCGCATTGCTGGAGCGGGCCGTGGCCTCCCATCTGCCTCCTGAAGGCCCCTGCGGCGTGTTTCTCAGCGGGGGGCTGGACAGCTCTCTGGTCGCCGCTTTGGCCGCGCGGTCGCGGCCCGATATGGTCGCTTACAGCGTGGTCCTGCCCGGTTCTCCCGATGAGGAGCCCGCCGCCCTGATGGCCGCCCATCTGGGCATCCGGCACAAGGTGCTGCGGGCGACTGCGGATGATATCCGCGCCGCTCTGCCTGAAGTGATCGGGGCGCTGGAAAGCTTCAATCCCATCATGGTGCGCAACGCCGTTCCCCTTTATCTGCTGTCCAAGATGGCGGCCAAGGATTGCAAGGTGGTGCTGGGCGGCGATGGGGCCGACGAATTGTTCGCAGGCTACGACTATCTGTCCCGGGTGCCGCGCCGGTTCTGGCCCCAGGCCATGGATTACGGCTTCAGCAATCTGCATCGCACCGAGTTGCAGCGGGTGGACCGCATGACCATGGCCCATGGTCTGGAGTTGCGGGTGCCCTTCCTGGACCGCGAGGTGGCGGAAGCGGCCGTCAACCTGCCCCTTTCCGCCAAGTTCGGGATCAAGGACGGCACCCCCATGCCGAAGCTGGCGCTGCGCGAGGCTGCCGAAGGATTGCTGCCGCCTTCCATCCAGTGGCGCCGCAAGCTTCCCCTGGCCGATGGCAGCGGTTTCGGCGGCCTGGATCTGGGAGCGGGGCGGGACAAGGCGGATCCGGTTCCTGGTTGGGATGTGGGGGACGAGGATGCAGTGGCGTTCTTCCCCCTCTGGCGGGTCCGCTTTCCCCTTGCCCGTCCGGACAGCGCCATCTGGAGGGATTGCGGCCGTTACCACGATTTCGAGGAATGCCATGGACGCCCGCTGCTCGAACTCTTTCGCCGCTAACGCCCGGCTGCTGGTCAAGGCCGTTCTGGCCGGAATGGCGGAACTGGCGCTGTGCCGCGATTGGCGGGCGGGGCTGCTGATCATCGCGGGCTTTCTTCCCTTTTCGCCCGAGGCCTGCGGCATGGCCCTGCTGGGGGCATCGGTGGCGACGGCCTGGCCGTTTGTGCGGCAAAGCGATGTCCGCCTGCTCAATTCCGGCTGGTACGGCGCCAATGGGGCTCTGTGCGGTTTCCTGGTGGAATGGTATTTCGCCGACCCTCTGGGCGCGGTGATTCTGACCGTGTTGTCGGCCTGGGCGGCGGCGCTGATTCTTGAGGCGATCGTGATTCCGCTGGGCGATGCCCCGCTGGCCATGGCGCCTTTGACCATCCCCTTCCTGGTGATGGCCGCCCTGATCACCGTGTCGGTACGGCCGCTTTACAAGGTGATGGAAAGCCTGGCGGTGTCAGAGCCTGCCGCGGCGGTCTCGGGGCCGGAAGGGGCGGATGATTGGAGCCGTCTGGGCTGGGGCCAGTTCCAAAGGGGCGAGGTGGGGCCGTCGGTCCGCAGTTTCAACGCCGCGCTGACCCTGGATCCCGCCCACCCCTGGGCCTTGGACGGCTTGGGCTGGGCGGTCTATTCCCAGGGCCGTTACGGCGAGGCGGAAGGGTTGTTCGCCCGCGCCCAGGCGGCCATGCCCGGCTTGGCCGATCCACTGACCGGCCTGGGTTGGATCGGACTTCGCCAAGGCCGCTTTGAGGCGGCTTACCGGCATTTCTCCGAGGCCTTGGCCCGGGATGGCGGCTCAGCAGTGGCCGGTGAGGGATTGGGCCGCGCGCTGCTGGCTTCGGGCCGCCATAGGGATGCCGAGATGGTCTTCCTGGGCCTCTTGGGTAGTTCGCCCGCCGCCCTTCGGGGGCTGGCCGATTCGCGGCGTATGCTGCTGCTGAATGGCGCCGCCTTGACCCCGGATTCCAGGGAATGGGCCGAGCTTATCCGACTCCTGGGCTGGAAGGTGGCAGCTCTCGGCGGGCTTGCCCTCACGGTTCTGATCTGGACGCCGGTCGCCGGGATGATCGGTCTGTCGCTCATGGCTTTGGGGGCGATGACGGGCGTGCTGCTGGCCGGTCCCTCATCCCTGCTCTGGTTCGATCTTCACCTTCAAACGGTGGCCATGACCGGATTGCTGATGGCCCGGCCCCAGCATTTCCGGGGCCTTTGGAGCCTGATTGCCGTGCTTGGCCTGGCCGTCGCCGTCTGGGCCGTATCGCACCGCCTGGGCATCTGGTTGCCGCTTTTGTCCTTCAATCTGGCCGGTATGGCCGGTCTGCTGCTGCTCAGGCGGTCCGGCGCAGGCCTCGGGCCGATCCATATTTTCTCCAAGTTCAATTGATATCCTGCAATGCTCTGGCGGGTGCCGATCTGGCGCCTGTCGATCTGGAACGCCCATGAACCTGGATATTCGAACCCTTCTGGTGGCTGTCCTTATGGTCTCGGCCGCTTCGGCAGCCGCCAGATTCGTGTTGTGGCTCCAGCACTCCTCCATTCCTGGGCTTGTTCAGTGGTTCGTGTCCATGTTGCTGGGGGCCTTGGTCATCGGTCTGATCGCCGTGCCGGGAGACAGCGTTTCGCGCATGGCTTTCGCCATCGCCCCCTCGATCGTGGTCGTCGGATACGCCGTGGTCTGGGACGGGTTCCGCCGCTTCACCGGACGCCCTCCTTTGTCGCCGGTCATGATCATGTTTTTGGGCAGTGCGGCCCTCTTGCTTTTGGCGCTGATCGCCATTCAGGGAAGCATGGCCTTTCGGGTCGCGCTCAACACCAGCGTGGCCGGGGTGATTTGCGCCATCATTTCGATCGAGCTGTTCCTCTCGGCCGGGCAAGGTCAGCGGGCCATGCGGATTACCGCAACCCTTTATGCGGCCAGCAGCGTCTTCTTCTTGCAGCGCACGGTGGCCGTCATGATCGATCCCACGCAGATCGGTCCGGTGGGTGTGGACAGTATCCAGACCCCGACCGCCCTTTGGTGGCTGGCCATGCCCCTGACCATCACCCTGGGCATGATTTTGATGACCGGCGAGCGGCTTCAGATGGACATCAATCAGAAGATGATCCGCCTGGACGAGGTCACCGCCCAGAAGCTGGCCGAGGAGCGGTTGCGCATGGCCGAGAAGGAGCGCATGGAGGGGGCGCTGCGCCAATGGATGGCCGATTCCTCCCACGAATTGCGCACGCCCATTTCGGTCCTGCGGGCCCAGATCGAAGCCATCCAGGATGGCGTCTTCACCGCCGATGCCCGCCGCCTCGAAGTCCTTCACCACGAGGTGATGGGCATGACGCGGCTGGTGGAGGATCTGTTCCTGCTGGCCCGGTCCGATATCGGCCAGTTGGAATGCCGTTCCGACCCCATCGACATTCTCGATGTTCTGGACGGGGTGATCCATGCCTTTCGCGGCCGTTACGCCGAGGCAGGGCTGGGGCTGGAGGCGCCCGACGATTCAGCGGGCGGGCTGGTGATCTCGGGCGATGCGGTGCGCCTTAGGCAGGTGTTTTCCAATCTGTTGGAGAACAGCCTGCGCTATACCGATCCCGGCGGGCGGCTGGTGATAAGCCATCGCGGGCAGGGGGCGGGCGTGCTGTTTCACTTCGACGATACGGCACCCGGGGTTTCCGAGGACAACATGGCCCATCTTTTCGATCGCTTTTTCCGCGTGGACGTCTCACGCAGCCGCGAAAGCGGCGGATCGGGCCTGGGGCTTGCGCTCAGCCGTACACTGATCGAGGCCCATGGCGGCACCATCGAAGCCATGCCCTCGCCGCTGGGCGGACTGAGGATCGCGGTCAGGTTTTCTTGCTAGGAGGGCGCTTGATGACGCAGGAACGCAAAATCCTGGTGGTCGAAGACGAACCGGCCATCGCCGATGTTCTGGTGGAATATCTGCGCCATGCGGGCTATTCGCCCAGTCATGTGGCCGATGGCCGGGTCGCGCTGGACGAAATCCGCCGCGATCCGCCCGACCTCGTGGTCCTCGATATCATGCTGCCCGGTATGGATGGGACGGCGGTCTGCCGGGAACTGCGCCGGTTTTCCACCATTCCGGTAATCATGGTGACCGCCAGGGTCGAGGAGATCGACCGTCTTTTGGGTCTCGAAGTGGGCGCCGACGACTATATCTGCAAGCCCTTCAGCCCCAGGGAGGTCGTCGCCCGCATCACCAGCCTGTTCCGCCGCATGGAATGGGGGAATCCGGTTCCGGCATCGGGACCGGCCCAGCTGGAGATCGACGATGCCGGTCTGCGCATTTGCATCAACGGGAACCGCCTGCCCCTGACCCCGACCGAATTCAGGCTGATGCGGCTGCTGGCCTCCAGTCCTGGCCGCATCTACACCCGCGCGCAGATTCTCGATCTGGCCTATCATGGCGACCAGGACGTGTCGGACCGCATCATCGACAGTCACGTCAAGAACATACGAAAGAAGATTTCCTCGGTCTGGCCGGATGTCGATGTCATTCACTCCGTTTATGGCATTGGCTATCGCTATGAGATCGTGGCGTAGTGGGCCGCCTCAGATCGAGAGGGTTTCTGCGGGAATTTGGGCCGGAAACGCCGCAGCGCTTTTGCCGCCAAGACCCCGATCATGCTATGATCGCCTTCCATCCGACCATTGAGGCGAGGGGACGGCCCCAAAATGTTTACGCGCAGAACCGTACTCTCCGGACTGTTCGGCCTTGCGGCGACGGCGGCGGGTGTGGGCGGTCGGTCGGGAGAGGCCTGGGCGGCCCGATCCCATGGCCGTCTGGATGCGGTGATCGACATCAGCCATTCGACGACGGTCAGGGACTTCCGGGCGGCGCGGCAGCGCAGCAATATCCTGGGGGTCATTCACAAGGCCAGCGAAGGCGGCGATTGGCGCGATCCCCTGTATTCCAGCCGACGCGTCGAGGCGGAGGCGGCCGGTCTGCTGTGGGGCGCCTATCATTTCGGGACGCGTGAATATTCGGGGGCGGAACAGGCGGCCATGTTCCTCAAATCGGCGCGGCCCGGGCCCACGACGCTGTTGGCCCTGGATCTCGAGTTCAACGAGTTGAATCCGTCCAACACCATGCGCCTGCGTCAGGCCGAGGATTTCGTGCGATCGGTCCTGGCGGCCACAGGCCGTCACCCCCTGATCTACACCAACGCCAAATGGGCCGACGGCGAACCCATGGGGCGCGGTCAGCACCGCCTGGGCGGAAGGATCAGCGAGCATTCCATTTTGGCCAATTGCCCCCTCTGGCTGGCCGATTACCGGGACCAGCCCCAGTTGCCCAGCGCCTGGCGCGGCAAGGGATGGCATTTCTGGCAATATGCGGGCGATACCGAGGATGGCGGCCCGCGGGGGCATCGGGCGCGCAGTGTTTCCGGCGTGGTGCGATGCGACCGCAATCTGTTCCAGGGAGACGCGGCCATGCTGCGCAAATTCTGGACGGCCGCCGCCGGTGGCGCAGGCGCGAAGCGAAAGGCCTGACCCGGACCACCCCTGGGATCAGCCAAGGGGTGGCCGCGGTCCCGGCGTCAGTATTCCTTCTTGTTTTCCCACATGGACTCGTTGAAGCGCACCACCCGGTTGCGGCCGTTTTCCTTGGCCTGATACAGGGCGACATCGGCGAACTTCACAGCCTGCCAGAAGGTGTCGCTGTCGGTGGGGAAATCGGACAGGCCGATGGAGATGGTCTTGCGGATGGTGACCGTTCCGGCCTGCACCGTCAGGGCCTCGACCATGGCGCGGATCTTTTCGGCGACCTGATCGGCCTCCGTGCAGGGGGTGTCGACCAGGACGATGAGGAACTCCTCGCCGCCGAAGCGGATCACCATGTCGGAGGCGCGGACCGCCTGGCGCAGGACCTTGGACAAGGCCTTCAGCACCGCATCGCCCGCATCGTGGCCATAGGTGTCGTTGACCATCTTGAAATGGTCGAGATCGAGCATCATCACCGTCAACGCCGATTTGCGCCGGTGGACATTGGCCACCAGGGTATCGACGTATTCCTCCAGGAAGCGGCGGTTGTTCAGCCCGGTCATGGGGTCGCTCAGCGAGGATTCCCGCAAGGTCTCCATCAGCCGCTTGGTCTCCAGGACGGGGGCGGCCTCGCGCAGATAGACGTTCACGAAGGGAATCTTGTCCAGTAGATCCTGCTGCTGCTCTTCGGTGGTGACCAGTTGCAAGACATTGCCGACCAAACCGGACTGGATGACCGGCAGACAGATATGCTTGTAGGTCTCGGTGTCGTTTTCCGGCTGGAAAGCGTAACAGATGGCTGGATTGGTGACGCCATCGACCATATGGCCGGTGCGTCGCGCCCGGCAGCCCTCGCTGCGCACCAGAATCTGAGGATCGCACCAGCGGCAGGACCCGTTCGATTCGCCATCGACGAAGAGCGGCGTCATCTGATTCTTGTTGGGCACGATCTCGTAGAGCGAGAACGTCCTGATATTGAACTCGGAATCGAGCATGCGGGCCAGACGGTCGTGGATTTCGGCCTTGGTCTCGTCCTCCTCGATGGCCTGTTTGAACCGGGCGGCGCGCGACAGGCTGTCCACCAGATCGATGGTGGCGTTCAGCAGGTTCTCGTCGGGGCTGGGCGTCCGGTTGGTCAGACGCGCGACGCTTTCGCCGATGCGGTTCAGGCCGTTGTCGAGGAAGGATAGAAGGCGGTTCATATCGCCTGCGATCTGGCCGACCTCGTCATCGGTGCGTTGAACGACCTGACCTTTGAAATCGCCGCGGAGCGCACGCTGGACGGCCAGTTCCACATTGTAGGCGGTGGTCGATACCGGCTGGATGACGCGCCGGATCAGGAAGAAGGTGGCGGCGCTGAACAGCACCACGGTGCCGACGATTCCGGCGACGGTGAGCAGCGCCTTGGACTTCAGCTCCGCGATGGACATGGACAAGGTCACGGCGCCCAGAACGGCGCCCTCGGGCACCTGATGACATTGCATGCAGTTGGGCGAGCCGCGCGTCGAGGCGATGAAGGGGATGGTGCCGCGGAAAATGGTTCCGTCGGCGCCTTCTTCCACGCGGTAGACCGGCTTGCCGTCGCGCAGAACCTGCTGTTCCACATCGTCGCTGGGGGATTCGCGGCCCAGACCCTTGCCGAACTGCTGTTCCACCATGGACGAGCGAACCACCTGGGCCGATGTCAGTCCCTGTACATCCATCAGGCGGCTGAGAAAGCTTTCCCGCTTGTCGATCACGCCGTTGATCATGGATTCGGTCAGATGGACGCGAACGATCTCGGCTGCGGTGCGGATGTGATCCGTGGCCGAAGCGATGGAGAAGGATCGGAAGGCGTACAGATTGATGGCCACCAGCATGACCACCAGACTGACGGCCATGGCCACGAAGAACATCGTAACCTTTGAGTTCAGGCTCATAATCTGTGGCTTTCCCAATAGGCAAGAGCTGATCCCGGATTTAAAATCACGGACAGTTCTCATAAGCTCGCTGGCCGACATCATATATGTCCAATGTATCTTTAGATGATTGCTCGGTCATAATACTGTCAAGGTGATCTTCTGGCAATCGCCTGCACGCTGTGGGTGATGCCTTGGGGATGGAGACGATTTAGGCGTGATCTTATCCGTTCAATTTGGTCTGACCTGGCCACCACTTTGGCCATTCGCCCTAAAGCCAAGCCTTGTCGCCTGGGCGGAGCCGAGCTTGAGGGCGGAGATTGCCTCGGGCCTGGTCGTGGTCTTGGCGGCCTTGGTCTTGTTTGCGGCCTGTTGGAAGCTTCATTCGATGGGGCGGTGGCTGGCCATCGCGACGGCTCTGATTCTCCTGGCCGCCGCGCCCGGCCTGGATCTGTTGCTGGTGCCGGCCACGCCCACCGGCTTTTGGCCTTCTCCCACGGGCTTCACCGTGCAATCGGTGGTGCGGGGCGAGGCGGTCTATGCCCGCCATTGCCGCAACTGCCACGGCGCCGAAGGGCGTGGCGACGGCCCCGAAGCGTCCCGGCTGGCGGTTCCTCCCGCGGATCTTACCGCCGAGCATCTGTGGGACCATCCCGATGGCGACCTGTTCTGGTGGGTGAGCCAGGGCATGACGGGCGTGAATGGACGATCCGTCATGCCGGGCTTTGCCGACAAACTGCCGGAGGCGGAACGCTGGGAGGTGATCGACTTCCTCCATGCCAACGCCGCCGCCGCCGAACAGGCGCGGACCGGGTTTTGGACCCACGGCTTCATGGTTCCCGACATGATGGCCACCTGCGCCGATGGCAGCCGGATAAGCCTGTCGGGCCAGCGGGGCAAGCCCATTCATATCATTGTCGCCGGGGCTTTGGGCGTGGCGGAAGGCGGCACGTCTCCGACCTTCGTCATCGGCGGGAATTCTCCGTCTCCTTCGGCCTGCATGGTAGGTGACCCTGAGGCCCGCCGGGCCCTGGCCATTACCCTTGGCCTGAATGAGGACGGGATCGAGGGCAGCCAGTTCCTGGTCAGTCAGGAAGGCTGGCTGCTGGCCCATTGGCACCAGGGAGGCGCGCCAGCCCCCGACAGCCTGCCTTTCGTGGCCGAGACCCTGCGCAATGTCTGCCTGACCACGACGCAGAATCGGCATGCGCCCCATCGCTAGTGCTTTGATACAGAGGTAATATTCAGCATTCATTCCGCCTCGTCATAGCCGGGCTTGTCCCGGCCACCCACGCGGCTCCTCAAGAATGCCATCCGAAGCAATGAGTTCGGCGGATGGACGTGGGTACCCGGCACAAGGCCGGGCATGACGGAGAGGCGTGGGGCCGTGTATCCTGTGAATGAGTTCGTGCGCCAGTTATCCCAGGCCCAGCCGGGATCCGTCATAGCGTGATGCCAGAATGGGCTCCCACCAGTCGCAATGATCCAGATACCATTGGACGGTCCGGGCGATGCCCTCGTCAAAGCCGATGGCGGGCGACCAGCCCAATCCGTCCAGGGTGGAGCTGGCATCCATGGCATAGCGGAAGTCGTGGCCGGGCCGGTCGGCGACCATCTGGATGAGGTCGCGGCGGGGCCTGTCCGCCGGTTTCAGGCGGTCGAGGATGCGGCAGATGGCGTCCACCACCTCCAGGTTGGAACACTCGGTTCCGCCCCCGAACAGATAGGTGCCGCCCGGCTGCCCCCGCTCCAGGGCCAGGCACAGACCCCGGGCGTGATCCTCCACATGCAGCCAGTCGCGGCGGTTGGCGCCGGTGCCGTAGACGGGCAGGGGCTCGCCGCGCAAGCCGCGCAGAATCATCAGGGGGATGAGCTTTTCGGGAAACTGATACGGGCCGTAATTATTGGTGCAGTTGGTGACCATCACCGGCAGGCCCCAGGTATGCGCCCAGGCGCGGGCCAGATGGTCGCCGCCCGCCTTGCTGGCCGAATAGGGCGAGCGGGGCTGATACTGGGTGTCCAGATTGAAAGCCGCGTCATCGGGGCCCAGGCTGCCGAACACCTCGTCGGTGGAGACCTGGACATAGCGGAATTGGGCGGCCTCGGCTCCGGACAACTTGCTCCAATAGGCGCGCACCGCTTCCAACAGATGGAAGCTGCCCATCAGATTGTGCTCCATGAAGGCCTCGGGGCCGTCGATGGAGCGGTCCACATGGGTCTCCGCCGCCAGATGGAGCACCGCGCATGGGCGATGCTCGGCCAGCAGGGACGACACAAGATCGCGGTCGCGGATATCGCCATGGACAAAGCGGTGGCGGGGCGACTCCTTGACCTCGAATAGGGCGGCGGGCGAGGCGGCATAGGAGAGGCGGTCGAGATTGACCACGCTCCAGCCCGTCTCGCCGATCAGATGGCGCACCACGGCCGAGCCGATGAACCCGGCGCCGCCGGTGACCAGGACGGTGGGGGCCTGGCTCATGGCGCTTCCTTGGCCAGGCGAGCCAGATAGGCGCCGTAATCATTGCCCGGCATGGCGGCGGCCAGCGCGGCCAGTTGGTCACGGGTGATCAGCCCCTGGCGGAAGGCGATTTCCTCGGGACAGGCGATCTGCAATCCCTGACGCTTTTGAATGGTGCGCACGAATTCCGAGGCTTCCATCAGGGAATCATGAGTGCCGGTATCGAACCAGCCGAAGCCCCGGCCAAGGCGCGTCACTTTCAGGTCGCCCCGGCGCAGGTAAAGGCTGTTGACGTCGGTGATCTCCAATTCGCCGCGCGGCGAAGGCGCCAGATCGCGCACCATCTCGACCACATCGGAATCGTAGAAGTACAAGCCGGTCACCGCCCAGTGGGAACGGGGAGTCTTGGGCTTTTCCACGATGGACAGGGGCAGTCCTTGCGCATCCATCTCCAGAACGCCATAGCGCTCGGGCGCACCCACTTCATGGACGAAGATGTTGGCGCCCTTGTCCAGGTTTGCCGCCTGTTGCAGCAAGCCGCCCAGTCCGCCGCCGAAGAAGATGTTGTCGCCCAGGCACAGGGCGCAAGGCTCACCGCCGATGAAGTCCTCACCGATCAGGAAGGCCTGGGCGATGCCTTCGGGACGCGGCTGCACGGCGAACCGGATGGAGATGCCCCAGGCTGAACCGTCACCCAGAACGCGCTGAAACCCGGCCAGATCGTCGGGTGTGGTCACCACCAGGAATTCGGAAATCCCCGCCAGCATCAGCGTGGTCAGCGGGTAGTAAATCATGGGTTTGTCGTAGACCGGCAACAACTGCTTGGACAGTCCGCGCGTCAACGGGTGCAGCCGCGTACCGGCGCCGCCTGCCAGGATGATCCCCTTCAAATCCGTTCCCCCTGTTCGCTCAAGATCCGCCGCAATTGCGGTACCAGCATGGTCTGCCAGTGGGGTCTTGGCAACCCGACCAACCGGTCGAACTTGCCGCAATCCAGCCGTGAATTGGCGGGGCGGACCGCCGGAAGGCCATATTCCGTGGCGGTGATCGCCTCCAGCGGGACCTTTTTGTAGCCCAATTGGACCATCTCGGCCAGGATCACGGCGGCGATCTCGTGCCAGTTGGCGGCGCCCGAAGCGGCGAAATGATAGGTGCCCCGCTCCAATCCCTCGTTCACCATCTTGGCGCCGAGGGCCAGGGCGGCCTGGGCCACGCAATCGGCATGGGTCAGGGCCCCGGTCTGGTCGCTGACCACGCGCAAATGGCGTCCGGCCCGGATGGCGCCTGCGATGGCGCGGACGAAATCGCCCCCCTGGCCGCCATAGAGCCAGGAGACCCGCATGATGGCGTGATCGGGGTTGAGGCTCCGCACCGCCTCCTCGCCCGCCGCCTTGCTGGCACCGTAGACCGATAGCGGGGCCATTGGGTGGTCTTCCGGGTAGGGATCGGGGGCGGTTCCGTCAAAGACGTAATCGGTGGAGATATGGATCAAGGGCACGCCCCGCGTGGCGCAGGCCCGCGCCAGATGTGCGGGGCCGGTGCCGTTGACGGCAAAGGCCGCGTCCCTCTCGGATTCGGCCCGGTCCACGGCGGTGTAGGCGGCGGCGTTGATCACCAGGGACCAGGAGTCCCGGTCCAAGGCCCGCTCCACCGCATCGGGGTCGGTGATATCGAGCTGTTGCCGTCCCAGCCCCGTCAGAGCGGTCCCTTCCGGAAGCTCGGCGCAACCCAGGGCGCGGCCGAGCCGTCCTTGCGCACCGCACACCAAAATCCGCATTCGCCCCACCTGCCCGGTTGCCCTTGCCGCGACTATATACGCCGGGATGGTGGGGCGAGAAAACAGGGATCGGTGATCCGGCTCAGTCGAAGATATCGAGCAGCCCGCGCATGCCGGTCTTCTTCTGATGCCCGTAATGGCCGTCGTGTCCGTGCTTGTCGTGATGATCGCCGTGACGGGCGGGCCATTGATGGGCCTCCGGGGCGGCATGGCCCCAATTGGAGGCTGCCGCTCTTGAGCCGAAGCCCGCAGTTGGGGGAGGGGCCGCGTAGGCCGTCTCGTCTTCCCTCAGAGGCTGAAGCAGCTTCTCCAATTCCCCGCGATCGAGCCAGACGCCCCGGCATTGGGGGCAAATGTCGATCTCGACTCCGGATCGCAAGACATTGGTCATTCCCACATTGCAGTTGGGGCATACGAGCAGGGGCATGGCATCGTCTCCGAGACAAAAGATGGATGATCCTGGTGGTGCGCACCTGAATGGATTGGGAATCAGCGGTTCATGCCGGGTTCAGGTTGACCCGGCTAAAGCATGGATGGCTGCCGGTCTTAAATGGCGGCCTGCCCATTTGCGGTGAGGCACTGAAAACGCTACTTTAGGGCCATGAGAGCTTTTCCCATGATAACCAGGGTTTTGGTGGCCGCATTGGTGGTCTTCGCCAGCCTTCCGGCCCTGGCCGAGGATCTGGCGGGGACGCTGAAGAAGGTGGGCGATAGCGGCACCCTGACGCTGGGTATCCGCGAATCCTCCTATCCCCTGTCCTATCTGGACGATGGCCAGAAGCCCATCGGCTATCACATCGATATCTGCACCCGCCTGGCCGAGGCGGTGAAGACCCGTCTGGCGCTGCCCGCGCTGAAGGTGGAAACCCTGCCGGTGACCTCGCAGAACCGCATTCCGCTGGTGCAGAACGGCACCGTGGACCTGGAATGCGGCTCGACCACCAATAACGAGGCCCGCGCCCGGCAGGTGGCCTTTGCCCCCACCACCTTCGTCACCAAGGTACGCATGGCGGTGAAGAAGTCTTCGGGCATCACCAGCATCGCGCAACTGGCGGGCAAGCCGGTGGCCATCACCACCGGCACCACCAGCGTGCAACTGGTCCGCGCCCACAAGAAGGGCCAGAACGTCGCCTTCAAGGAGATCTACGGCAAGGATCACGCCGATTCCTTCCTGCTGCTGGAAACCGACCGGGCCGTGGCCTTTGTCATGGACGACAATCTGCTGGCCGGGCTGATCGCCACCTCCAAGGCGCCCGGCGATTACGCCATCGTCGGCGAGGTGCTGAGCGTCGAGCCCATCGCCATCATGCTGCGGCGCGACGATCCCCAGTTCAAAGCCCTGGTGGACGACACCGTCAAGGCCATGATGGCCTCGGGCGAGGTGGAGCGGATCTACGCCAAGTGGTTCCAGTCACCCATTCCGCCGCGCGGCATCAATATGGCCTTCCCCATGAGCGGGCAGTTGAAATCCCTGATCAAGTCCCCCGCCGACATTCCCGCCGAGGCCTTCGTCCGTAAGGAGACGTCAGGCTATCGCTGGAACTGGGGGATCTATTTCGAGCCGGTGCCGTCGGGGACCGAGACCTATCTGTCCTGGCTGCTCTGGGCGCTGGTCTGGACCCTGGCTATCTCGCTCTCCGCCTGGGCTCTGGCTCTGGTCCTTGGCGTTGTGGCGGGCGCGCTGCGGACCGTGCCTGACCGCCGGGTCGCGGGCCTGGCTACCGCCTATGTGGAGCTGTTCCGCAATATCCCGCTCCTGGTGCAGATGTTCCTTTGGTTCTTCGTGGTGCCTGAACTCCTGCCGTCCTCCTGGGCGTTGTGGGTCAAGCAGGAGATGCCCGCCAAGGAATTCGTCATCGCCTTTCTGTGTCTCGGCCTGTTCACCTCGTCGCGGGTGGCCGAGCAGGTGCGCGCCGGTATCGAAAGCCGCCCCCGGGGCCAGCGCATGGCCGCCCTGGCCTTAGGCCTGACCGAGACCCAGGTGTTTCGCCATGTGACCCTGCCGGTGGCGCTTCGGGTGGTGATTCCGCCGCTCACCTCGGAATTCATGAATGTGTTCAAGAACTCCTCGGTGGCCTTCGCCATCGGCATGGCGGAGCTGACCTTCGTCGCCCGCCAGATGCAAGAAGAGTCGGAGCAGGGCATCGAAACCCTGGCGGCGGTGACGCTGCTGTATTTCCTCTGCGCCTTTTTGGCCAACCGGGGCATGGCCCTGATGGAGCGGCGCACCCGCATACCGGGGCTGTTGGGGGAGGCGCGCTAGAGATGTTCGCCGATCTCGATTTCTCGGTCATTGCCGCCAGCCTGCCCTTCATCCAGGTGGGGCTGCTGTTCTCCCTCAAGCTTACCCTGGTGGCCATGAGCGGCGGCATTGTTCTCGGTACGCTGCTGGCCCTGGCGCGGCTTTCGGGGGCAAACTGGCTGGCGCGCGCGGCGACGGCCTATGTGAACGTCATGCGTTCCATTCCGTTGGTCCTGGTGATCTTGTGGTTCTTCCTGGCCATCCCGCTGCTGACCGGAGCGCCCATGGGGGCCGAGACCTCGGCCCTGATCACCTTCACGGTGTTCGAGGCCGCCTTCTATGCCGAGATCATGCGGGCCGGCATCAACAGCGTGCCCAAGGGTCAGACCTGGGCCGCCCAGGCCTTGGGGCTGAACCGCGTCCAGACCATGACCAGCGTGGTCCTGCCCCAGGCTTTCCGGGCCATGACGCCCTTGCTGCTGACCCAGACCATCGTCTTGTTCCAAGATTCGTCCCTGGTCTACGCCATCGGCGCCAAGGACCTGCTGAAAGCCGCGGAAATCGCGGGCAAGAACTATAACCGGCCGGTGGAGATGTATCTGTTCGCCGCCGGTCTGTATTTTGCCATCTGCTTCTCCCTGTCCCAGGTGGTGAAGCGCCTCGTCAAGGGCAAGCGCATATGATCGAGATCTCGGGCGTTTCCAAGTGGTATGGGGCGGTAAAGGTGCTAGATGATTGCACCACCTCCGTGGCCAAGGGCGAGGTGGTGGTGGTCTGCGGCCCGTCGGGCTCGGGCAAGTCCACCTTGATCAAATGCGTCAACGCCCTGGAGCCGTTTTCCCAAGGAAGCATCACGGTCAAGGGCACCTCCATCAACGATCCCGCCACCGATCTGCCCAAACTGCGCGCCCATGTGGGCATGGTGTTTCAGCATTTCGAGCTGTTCCCCCATATGAGCATCCTGGACAATCTTTGCCTGGCTCCGGTCAAGGTGCTGGGGCGCAGCCAGGACGCCGCCCGCGCCAAGGGCCTTGCCCTGCTGGAGCGGGTGGGGCTGGCCGCCCATGCCGGGAAGTTCCCAGCCCAGATGTCGGGCGGGCAGCAGCAGCGCGTGGCCATTGCGCGTGCCTTGGCCATGGACCCGGTCTGCATGCTGTTCGATGAACCCACCTCGGCGCTGGACCCCGAGATGATCGGCGAGGTCCTCGACGTCATGGTGGAGCTGGCCCGCGAAGGCATGACCATGATGGTGGTCACCCACGAAATGGGCTTTGCCCGCACCGTGGCCGATCGGGTGGTGTTCATGGATCGGGGCCGCATCGTCGAGGATGGGCCCAAGGAAAGCTTCTTCGCCCATCCCGCCACCGAACGCGCCCAGCAATTCCTGGCGCGGATTCTGCGGCATTAAGACTTCGCGGCGGTGTCGTCCTCTTGGCCGAGCCCATGGAGATAGTCCTGGGAGTCCCGCAACTGCTGCTGCTCCGACGGCATGGCCAGCGGAGCCGGAGGGGCGGAGGTCTTGGCCCCGCCCAGTAGGGCGCCCAATCCATAGATCAAACCGCCCAGTACGGCGATCAGCGCGCCACCGCCCGCGATGACGAACAGAAAGACTTCGATGGATGCGTCGGCGCTGACCATCAGGGCTTGCACGGCATAGAGGGCGCCACCCAGACCGACGACCAGCCCCACGGATTTCACCATGCAGGACATACCGCCTCTGATGCTCATTCAAGCCCCCTCGATGTTGGTGCGCCCGCCATCGGGGCCGCCGATCTTCTGTAATTGGACAGAGCGATTTGTGCAACCGGGAAGCCGACGGCGTCTATCCACCGTTGGAGGTGTTGCCCTGCTTCCGGGTGGTTGAATTCCCACCCCTCATGGGTGGTCATACCAATTAGCATGGGCGAAATATAATTACCCAGCCTAATATGCTGCAACGCAATATCAGCGTTTAGGAGGGTGCTATGTATATGATTGAACTGGCGATCGTGTCGCTAATGAAGCTGGTGCAGGGTCTCTTCGACCAAGAGGAAAGCGGGCATTCGCCGCTGGTCTGACACCGGGCGCCCCCTATTGGCGGACAAGCCGCCGCCAAGCGGGGGGCATTCCCGCGCGACGTGTCGCTACGTCACCAGGGTGAGCCCCAGCCGGGCTCCCACTTCGGCCAGCAGGCTCAGAATCTCGCTATCGACCAGATCCTTGGCCAGGGCCATGCCGATGCAAAGGCGCAGGATCTCGTCCTTGCTGGCCGTGGCGCTGAGACTGGTGACCACCTGAGTTGCCAGTCGCTTGATTTCCGCTTTCGTCTCGAAGCCTGTTTCCCAGGTCATCTTGAATCCTCCCAATTAAAATAGGGGTACTCCAAGATCGGGGGCGCTTCAAGTTACAACGAGTTTACGGAGACTGGAAAAGGCGAAAGGCCCCAGGTGTCCCTGAGGCCTTTCATGGTGCTGCCGAATGGAATCGAACCATCGACCTTACCCTTACCAAGGGTATGCTCTACCGACTGAGCTACGGCAGCAATTTCAAGGAGCAGCGGGCCACCCCGTGAAGAGGGGCGCTTTATGCCACACTCGATATGCCGACGCAAGCGTCTTTCCTGGGCTCTTGACGCGCTTTTCACAAGGGCTCAAAACTGCCACCCATGAATGATGATTCCTGCCCGAAATTCTCGGCCCGCGGCCATGCCGAGGCCGCCCGGCGCCAGCAGCGTCAGGCCGAGGCTTTGCGGGCCAATCTGGCGCGGCGTAAGGCCCAGGGGCGCGCCCGCGCCGAAGGGGAGGCGGAAGCCGCGCCGGGGGGCGAGCCTTGCTCCGCTTCCGGCCCTGGAGTACAAGACAGCGAGACTTGAAGAGGAATAGCGCTCATGTCCGTCATGCCCGACAGCTGGATCCGCGAGATGGCCAAGACCAAGGGCATGATCGAGCCCTTCACCGAAAAGCAGCAACGCGCCGGTGTCATCTCCTACGGCGTCTCCTCCTATGGCTACGACGCCCGCGTCAGCCGCGAGTTCAAGATCTTCACCAATGTGGATTCGGCGGTGGTCGACCCCAAATCCTTCTCGCCCAATAGCCTGGTGGATCGCGAGACCGATGTCTGCGTCATTCCGCCCAACAGCTTCGCCCTGGCCCGCACGGTGGAGTATTTCCGCATTCCCAGGGACGTTTTGGTCATCTGCCTGGGCAAGTCCACCTATGCCCGCTGCGGCATCATCGTCAATGTGACGCCGCTGGAGCCCGAATGGGAAGGCCACGTCACCTTGGAATTCTCCAACACCACGCCGCTGCCCGCCAAGATCTATGCGGGGGAGGGGGCTTGCCAGTTCATCTTCCTGAAAGGTGATTCCGTGTGCGAGACCTCCTATTCCGACCGGTCGGGCAAATATCAGGGGCAGCAGGGTGTCACCCTGCCCCGCCTCTGACGCGACCGGGGCCGAGGCCTTTCTGGCCGATCCCCGCAGCCATGGCGGGGCGGCGGTGGAGCGGATCGACACCCATATCTCCACCCTGTTCCTGGCCGCAGACCGCGTCTTCAAGCTGAAGAAGCCGGTCTGCCTGCCATTCCTCGATTTCACCAGTCTGGCGGCGCGCCAGAAAGCCTGCGAGGCGGAGCTTGAAATCAACCGCCGCGCCTCGCCCGAGCTTTATCTCGGCCTGCGCCGCCTGACCCGAAAGGCGGGTGGCGGGCTGGAACTGGACGGACCGGGCGAGGTGGTGGACTGGGCGGTGGAAATGCGCCGCTTTGACCAGGAGGGGCTGTTCGACCGATTGGCGCAGCGGGGCGAACTGGATCGTTCGCGCTGCAACGCGCTGACCGAGGCCATCGCCGCCTTTCACCTCAATGCGCCGGTGCGAAGCGATCGGGGCGGGCGGGCCGGTCTGGACTGGACCATCGCCACCAACCGCCTGTCCATGTTGGCCCAGTCCGCCATCCTGCCCGTGGATGAGGTGGAGGATCTGGCGGACAGTTCCTTTGCCGCCCTGGAGCGATTCGCGCCCCGCATGGAGGAGCGGCGTTTGGGCGGACTGGTGCGCCAGTGCCATGGCGATCTGCATCTGGGCAATATCTGTCTGTGGCAGGGACGGCCCACCCTGTTCGACGCCATCGAGTTCTCCGAGGATATCGCCTGTATCGATGTGATCTATGATCTGGCCTTCCTGCTCATGGATCTGGACCATCGCGGCGCGCGGCAACAGGCCAATTGGGTGATGAACCACTATCTGGATCTCACCGGCGATTTCGCTGGGATCGCCCCCATGCCGCTTTATCTTTCGGCCCGCGCCGGGGTGCGCGCCCATGTCTGCGCCACCATGGCCCATGGGGCGAGCGGGGAGGGGCGCGATAAATTGGTGGTCGATGCGCGCTCTTATCTGGCCGCCGCCAGGGCCTATCTGTCGCCGCCGCCGCCCCGGCTGCTGGCGGTGGGTGGGCTGTCGGGCAGCGGCAAGTCGCGCATGGGCCGCGAACTGGCGCCCTTTCTGGCGGTGCCGGGCGCGGCGGTGGTGCGCAGCGATTCCTTGCGCAAGCATCTGATGGGTGTCGCCATCGACCAGAAGCTGGGCCCCGAGGGTTATGTCCCCGAGGTCACCGAACGCACCTATGAGCGTCTCTACGCCACCTGCGCCGGTTTGCTGGCCGACGGGCATTCGGCGGTGGCCGACGCTGTCTTCGCCAAGCCGGAGCAACGGGTCGCCATCGAGCGCGTCGCCAAGGCGGCGGGCGCGCGCTTCGACGGATTGTGGCTGGAGGCGCCCGCCGAGCTGTCCAAGGCCCGTATCGCCGAGCGCAAGGCCAATGTCTCGGACGCCACGCCCCAGGTGCTGGAGCATCAGTTGTCCTATGATCTGGGCGCTATCGCCTGGACCCGGATCGATTCCGCGCCACCCAAGGATGTGACCCTGGCCGCTGGCAGGGCGGCGCTTCAGGTATAGCTCCTCCCGAAGTCTGCGGATTTCCAAGCCTGGGAATGGGGCGCATAATATTGGTCGTCGCAGGAAGGAGAGCCGTCATGTCCGCCTTCAAATCCATTCTGGTTCCGGTCGAGGCCGAAATGTCCGCCGCCATTCCCCTGGATACCGCCTTGCGTCTGGCTGGGCGCTTTTCCAGTCATGTGACCGGCCTGCATGTGCGCTCCGATCCCACCAACGCCGTGCCGCTGGTGGGCGAGGGAATGTCGGGCGCCATGGTCGAGGAGATGATCGGCATCGCCGAAACCCAGGCCGCCCAACGGGCCAAACTGGCCCGTGCCGCCTTTGATGCCGCCCTGGCCCGCAACGGGACGCCGCTGGTCGATACGCCGCCGGTGGATGGGGTATCGGCGGAATGGGTCGAAGTGGTCGGGCGCGAGGAGGATGTGATCACCTGGCGCGGCCGGGTGTCGGATATGGTCGTGTTCAACCATCCCGGCGGCGAAGCCGAGGTGGCCGCCATGATCACGCTGAACACGGCGCTGATGGCCTGCGGCCGTCCGCTGCTGCTCTGCCCAGCCGAACCGGCGCCGCTGCCCGGCACCAATGTCTGCATCGCCTGGAACGGCAGCGCCGAAGCGGCCCGCGCCGTGGCCTTCGCCATGCCCTTCCTGCAAGGCGCCTCTGCGGTGACCATCCTGACCGTGGCCGAGCATGCGGGCGGCCCCGCCCCGGCCGGGGATCTGGAGACCTATCTGGCCTGGAACGGGATCTGCGCCACCACCACCATCATTCAGGCATCCTCCTCCCATGCGGGCGAGGAATTGCTGCGCCAGACCCGCCAAGTGGGCGCCGATCTGCTGGTGATGGGGGCCTACACCCATTCGCGCCTGCGCCAGTTGATCCTGGGCGGCGTTACCCGCCATGTCATTTCCCATGCGCAGCTGCATGTGCTGATGTGCCACTGATGGGGGTGAAAGGGTCCCGGCGGCAGGCCGACTACCGTCGCTACCGCGAATTGGTGGAGACCCGGCCGGGGCTGTTCGACCGCTCCGAAGGCGGGATCGCCATTTTGCTGGACGAGGGCGATATTGCCGCCGCGTCCAAACTGGTGGCCCGTCGCAACCGGGCCAAGGGCCTGCCAGCGTCCTCGGCATCCATCGGCGTGCTGGTCGAGGATGCCTATATCCTGGTGCTGCGCGACGCGGTGCGCTTTCCCGACGGATCGCTGGGCACCCATAACCGGGTGATCTACGCCAATGGCGCCAGGGGGGTGGGCGTGTTGCCTCTGCTCGACGGGCGTATCGTCCTGCTGCGGGTGTTCCGCCACGCCATCGGGCGCTTTCTGCTGGAGATTCCCCGCGGCTCGGTGGAGGCGGGGGACGAGCTGGAGGAAACCGTGCTGCGTGAAATCGCCGAGGAAACCGGTGGTCATGTCACCACGGCCAGCCATCTGGGCCGTTCGTTCTGCGATACCTCTTTATCCAATGCGGGACTCGATTACTTCCTGGCCCAATTGTCATGCGTGGGCGAGCCGCAATTGTCCGAGGGCATCTTCGATATCGTCATGGTGACACCTGAACGTTTCGCCGAAATGGTGATGACGGGCGAGATGGAGGATACCCATGCCGTCAACGCCTTTTGCATGGCGCGGCTGCGGGGATTGGTGCCATGACCGTCTTTCTGGTTCGCCATGGCCAATCGGAAGGTAATCGCGATGTGGTGTTCTCCGGGCTCAGCGATCATCCGCTGACCCCCTTGGGGCGCGCCCAGGCGGCCGAGGCCGGGCGGTCGCTGCTTGGGTTGCGCTTTGCCCATGTACTGACCTCGTGCCTGTCACGGGCTGTGGAGACCTGCGACCTGCTGCTGGCGGCGTCGGGTTCGGAGGTGGGAAACCGCAGGCGCCTTGAGCGTTTGAACGAGCGCAATTTCGGGGTGTTCGAGGGCAACGCCGACGATTCTGCGACCCTGGCCGCCGATCCGATCCGCCGGAGTGTCGCCTACGACGTGGCCTATCGCCCCGAGGGTGGCGAGTCCATGCTGGACTGCCTGGAGCGGTCGGTGATTTGCTTCGAGGCGGATATTCTGCCCCTGGCTGTGGATGGTCACGTTCTGGTGGTGACCCATGGCAATGTGGTGCGTTCCCTGGCCCTTTATCACCTGGGCTGGCCGGTGGACATGCTGCCGGAGATGCCGTCGCGCAACTGCCTGATTACCCGGATCGAGCCGTTGGGCTGGGTCAAACCCGCTCGGACAGCCAGATGGCCAGGCGGCAGCCACCCTTGATGGCCGCCGAAAGCAGGGGATAGGCCGGGGCCTGTTCGGCACCGTGCTCCAGACCGATATCGCGGTGCTCCAACTCGTCCTGGCGGAATTTGACGATGGTGTCCTTAAGCGCCGCCTCGTCCTCGCCCAGTTGCTCGGCCTGACGGGCGTAATGCTCGTCGATGGTCTCTTCCACCGCCACGGTGCAGGCCATGGCCGCCTTCTCGCCCAGCAGGGCGGTGCCCGCCCCCAAGGCGAAGCCAGCCAGATGCCACAGTGGAGACAGGATGGTCGGTCGGGTGCGGCGCTCGGAGATCATGCGGTTGAAGGTGTCTAGATGCTCCTGCTCCTGCTCGGCCATGCGCTTGAGCAGGGGCGCGGCGGGACCGCCCTTGCGGCCAAGAATGGCCCTTTGCCCCTGATAGATGCGCACCGCGCCCAGTTCGCCCGCCTGATTGACCCGCAAGAAGCGGTCGATCAGTCCGGCATGGTCGAGGTCGCCGGGAATGGCATTGCCGCCGGTCTTCTTTCTGTTCATGAGGAGGCCTCCGAACGCTTGACCGCCCACAGCACGCCCAGGCCGAACAGGGCCGAGAACGGGACGTTGAGGACGGCCATGGTGATGCCGTGGAACGACCATGCCGGGGTATCGCATTGGGCCTCGGCGGGGCGGCTCATCTCGGCCATCAGGTCGGCTACGGCGATGTCTCCGCCTTGGGCGCCGGAGCAGACCGCAGACGCCCACCAATGCTGTTCCACCCCCACATGGTAGATTGCGATGCCGCCATTGATCAGCAGCAAGAGGCCTGCGATGCGCAGCAGGAGACTGGCGGGCGGGTCCGCCTTCAGGGCGGCAAGTCCCAAGAGGGCGGCCAGGACGAAGGGCACCCTCTGAATCAGGCAGAGATTGCAGGGGCGCAGGCCGAACCCATACTGGGCGACCAGGGCGAAAGCCAGGGCGGCGAGGCAGGTGGCGGCCACCGAAAGGGCGATGGAGCGGGTCGTGATGTTCATTGCACCGCACTATAATGGCCATGCCGGAGCTTGACCATCATAACCCGCGCCGCCCACAATCGGCCTCCCAAGACGAAGGAGAGGCCGTGACCCTCGATGAGATCCGGGCGGGCGGCAAATCCGCCCTGGCCCGCGCCCTGGCGGAACTGGAACGCTTTCCCGACGCGCCCGAAACCGTGGCGCTTTTGGACCGCGCTTATGCCGAACCCCGTGCCCATGTGGTGGGCATGACCGGGCCGCCCGGTGTGGGCAAGTCCACCTTGATGAATGCGTTGATCGCCGCTTGGCGCGCCGGTGGCCGCACGGTGGGCTGCATCGCCGTCGATCCGTCGTCGCGGCGCTCTGGCGGCGCCTTGCTGGGCGACCGCACCCGGCTGACTACCGATCCCGAAGACCAGGGCATCTTTGTGCGCTCCATGGCGGCCCGCGACCGTCTGGGCGGTCTGGCGGCGCTGACCGTCTCGGCCATGGTGCTGATGCGGGCCCTCTACGACGTGGTTCTGATCGAGACGGTGGGGGTCGGCCAGAGCGAGACCGACGTGGTGGGGGTCGCCGATACGGTTCTGTTCTGCGTCCAGCCGGGCTCGGGCGATTCGCTGCAGTTCATGAAGGCGGGCATCGCCGAGATCCCCCATGTGGTGGTGGTGACCAAGGCGGATATGGGCGCGGCGGCGGTGCGCGCCCGCGCCGATGTGCTGGGCGCGCTGGGCCTGGGCGGCGGTGGCGGTCAGGAAGGCTGGGAAACGCCGGTTCTGATGGTGTCGTCGGCACGGCGCGAAGGGGTGGAGGCCTTGGTCGCGGCCATGGACGGCCATGCCGCCTGGCTGGGGGCCGAGGAGCGTCTGGCGGCGGCGCGGCATGCCCAGGCCGAGGCCTGGCTGGAAGAAGCGATCCGCGAACGCTTCGGCCGCGAGGGCGTGCGCCGTGCCGGGGATTTGTCGCTCGAGCGGGGGGACTCTCCCTTCGTCCGGCTGGCCCAATTGTCGGCCCGGCTCGGTTTCGACGCTAAAGGTTGATTAAAATCATTAGGTCTCGCCGCAGATATTGACATCCCCCGTCATTCGACCGACCATCGCATGACTATTGTCTTAGGGGGAAACGTGCCCTCGTCCGCCACTGCCGCCGGGGCTGGTACTGCCGTCATGGATCACGAGCTCCTCGAGCTCGTGTCGGCGCTCGTCTGTATTTTGCACCAGGGCAATGTGGTCTTCATCAATCAGGCGGGCGTCAAGGTTCTGGGGCTTGGTTCCCAGCTTGACGCGCTGGGCACCGCCTTTGTCGAATTCGTGGAAACCGACTACCGCTTCCTGGTGGAGGCCGGTTGGGAATTGCTGGCCGAGGAAGAGTTTCTGCCTCTCAAGCTGATGCGCCGCGACGGCACCATGTTCGAGGCGGAAATCCGCGTCCGCCTCATTCCCGGCCCCGAGGAATCGTTTCTGCTCGAAGCCCGCGACATCTCCAAATTCGTCAGGTCGGCCGAGGCCCTGCGCGAGCGCGAGGAACGGTTGCAGGGCGTGCTGGCTTCGGTGGCGGAAGGCATCATCACTGTCGACGAACGCGGCGTGATCGAAAGCTCCAATCCGGCGGCCGAGCGCATGTTCGGCCATGGGAAGGGAAAGCTGGTGGGCCAGCATATCGGCCAGTTGATGGGAGCAGAGCGCCGCGAGCAGCACCAGGAACTGTTCAATCAGTATTTGGCCGGTTCGGCCAAGCTGATGGGCCGGTCCGTCGAAAGCCTGGGCTTTCGCGCCGATGGCGGCAGCTTCCCCCTGGAGATTTCGGTTTCAGAGTTGCGCCACGGCAAGGGCCGCCTGTTCACCGGTATCCTGCGCGATATTTCCGAGCGCAAGGAGAATGAGGAGCGGATCAAGCGTCTGGCCCATCACGACACCCTGACCGGCCTGCCCAACCGCAATCTGCTCAACGACCGCATCAGCCATGCCCTGGCCCGCGTCCGGCGCCATGGCGGGCGCATGGCCGTGCTTTATGTGGATCTGGACAAGTTCAAGCCCATCAACGACACGCTGGGCCATGAAGCCGGTGACGCGGTCCTTAGGGAAGTGGCGCAGCGCCTGGATCATTGCGTGCGCAGTTCCGACACGGTGTCGCGAGTCGGCGGCGACGAGTTCGTGGTGGTGGTCGAAGAGATCGGCCGCCCCGGCGAGGCCGCCCAGGTGGCGCGCAAAATCCTCGAAGCCCTGGGAACGCCCATCGCCTATGAGAACCATGCCTGTCAGGTGGGAGCATCCATCGGCATCGCGGTCTTCCCCGATGACGGCAATACCATGGAAGAGGTCAGCAAGGCCGCCGACGTGGCCATGTACCGGGTCAAGCATTCGGGCCGCAACGGCTATTGCTTCTATTCCGACTCGATGCCGGTCGAGGACCTTGATCTGGCCGAGGTTCCGGCAGGCGGCTGAACCCTACGGGCGTCCCATCTCGGTGACGATCTGTTCGCGCGCGATTTCCAGTAAGACCGCCATCTGGTGGCGGATGGCCGCCTCGTCCAGGGTGATGCCGCTGGCGATGAAGTCACGGACGATCTTGTGTCCGGCATCGCGGTCGGTGGCGTCGAATTCCACATCGACCACACTCAGGGCATAAGTCTTGGCGGCATCGCCGGAAATCCCCATCTGCTCGGCGGCCCAAAGCCCCAACAGCTTGTCGCGGCGGATTCTGGCCTTGAATTCCTGTTCCTGGTCCAGCCTGTATTTGGCCTCGAAGGCTTTTTCGCGATCGTCGAAAGCAGTCATGATCAGCCGAGTTCCGTACCCTTTGCGATGCTTGGCGCCCACCGGGTGAAAGCGGTGGACGCAAGTCGTGTTATAACGGGCCGACAGGCCGCTCGAAACGGATTTTTGCGAATGTGCACTCTTGTTCTGCTTCGCCGCCCGGGCCACCAATGGCCGCTGATCGTCGCCGCCAATCGCGACGAGATGAACACCCGGCCCTGGGATGGTCCGGGCCGTTGGTGGGACGACCGCCCCGAAGTGATGGCCGGGCTGGACAAGCTGGCGGGGGGGACCTGGCTGGGTGTCAACGATACCGGCGTCATGGCGGCCATTCTCAACCGCATCGGAACGCTGGGCCCGGCGCCGGGCAAGCGGTCGCGCGGCGAACTGGTACTCGAAGCCCTGGATCATGCCGATGCCGTGGACGCCGCTCAGGCCCTTGCCGATCTGGACGGGAACGCCTATCGCCCCTTCAACATGGTGGTGGCCGATAACCGCGACGCGTTTTGGATCCGGGCCGATGGACGGCGTGTCGAGGCCTTTCCCATCGCCCCCGGATTGCACATGATCAGCGCTCTCGATCTGGACGACCGGACCAGCCCGCGTATCGCCGCCTATCTGGATCGCTTCGCCGCAGCCCAGACGCCGCAGCCCGATCCCGCCCATTCCGAGGGCGGCGACTGGGCCGACTGGGCGGCGCTCATGGCCGATACCGGGGGAAACGGTCCCGATGGCGAGGAAACCCCCGCCATGTGTTTTCTCCGGCCCGACGGTTTCGGCACGGTTTCGGCGTCGCTGATCGCCCTTGCTGCGCCGTCGGAGACGGAAACCGGGCGGGTGTGGCGCTTCGCCGCCGGGCGGCCGGATCAGGTGGCCTATTCTTCCGTCGGCGGGTGACGGTGGGGGGAACGCGGTTCTACTTCGTTTCGTTGTTTCCCGTTACCGAGCCTGCTATACCAAGCTCGAAACTAAGGTGACGGATTTATCCGCCACCTCTTCGCCGTCCGCGCATTCCTCCATCCGGCCTCCATGGGGGATGTGGCGCGGGCGCCATTGATTTGGATTTTTCCATGGCAAGACGCAGACAGATTTACGAGGGCAAGGCCAAGGTCCTGTTCGAAGGACCCGAGCCCGGCACCTTGGTCCAGTACTTCAAGGATGATGCCTCGGCCTTCAATAACAAGAAGCGCGGCACCATTACCGGCAAGGGGGTCCTGAACAACCGCATTTCCGAGTATCTGATGCTGCGCTTGGGCGAGATCGGGGTGCCCACCCATTTCGTCCGCCGCTTGAACATGCGCGAGCAGCTGGTGCGCGAAGTCGAGATCATTCCGCTTGAAGTGGTGGTGCGCAATGTTGCCGCCGGTTCGCTGGCGCAGCGTTTCGGCCTGTCCGAGGGCACGCCGCTGCCGCGCTGTATCGTCGAGTGGTATTTCAAATCCGACGCCCTGGACGATCCCATGGTGTCCGAGGAACACATCACCGCCTTCGGCTGGGCCACCACCCAGGACCTGGACGAGATGATGTCGCTGGCGCTTCGCATCAACGACTTCCTGTGCGGCCTGTTCCTCGGCGTCGGCATCCGGCTGGTGGATTTCAAGATCGAGTTCGGCCGCCTCTACAACGGCGACGACATGCAGATCGTTCTGGCCGACGAGATCAGCCCGGATTCCTGCCGCTTGTGGGATCTGCGCACCGGCGACAAGATGGACAAGGACCGCTTCCGCCGCGATCTGGGCGGTGTGGAGGAGGCCTATCAGGAAGTGGCGCGGCGCTTAGGGATTCTGCCCGAAGGCGGCCCTCGCGACCTGAAGGGCCCCGCGCTCATGCAGTAGGGGCCGCGAGGCCCCGCCTTCAAGGTTTCAACCAGTCAAGAAACGGATAGACCGACGTGAAAGCCAAAGTCCATATCACCCTCAAGAACGGCGTTCTCGATCCCCAGGGCAAGGCGGTGCAGCATGCGCTGGGCTCGCTCGGCTTTGGCGGCGTCAATGACGTGCGGCAGGGCAAGTATATCGAACTCGATCTGGCCGAGACCGACCGCGCCAAGGCCAAGGACGCGGTGGAGCAGATGTGCAAGGGCCTGCTGGCCAATACCGTGATTGAGAATTACGCCATCGAACTGGTGGACTGACGAGGGCGGTGGCTGTGAGGCGGTTCATTTTTCGCGTTGCGCTCTGTCTGACGGCGATTTCGGTTTTTCCGGCCCAGGCCGAGGATCCGGCCGCCCATACCGAGCCCTTGAAGAGCAACCTGCTGGGCGACATCATCGACGGAGTCGGTGATGTCCTTGGCGTGCTGGTCGGACCGCCCATTTCCAGCCCATCCCCCTATCTCAATCTGCCGCCCACCGAGCCCCCAGCCCAGCCTCAGACACCCGTCAAGGTGGCTGTGCCGCCCGTCGCTCCTCCGCCCGAGCCGCAGCAGGCGCCCGCGTCCGTACCGGCGCCCGCACCCGTGATCGTGGCGACTCCTCCGGTGGCGGCCCCCCCGTCGGCACCGATAGCAAAACCTGTGGTCAAGCCCGTGGTTCCGCCCTCCGCCCCGCCGCCGCCGCGTCCGGTGGCTGCCGCTCCCGTGGTCGCGGCTCCTCCGGCGGCGCCGTCCGCGCCAGCGGCCGTCTCGCCCCCGCCACCGTCCTGTGCCTCGCGGGTGGCGGCCACGGCCACACTGGAGCAGATGCGCCGTTTACCCAAATGTCCCTGATCGCCTTTCTTATTTTGGCCATAAACCCGTCCCAGGACGGCCATCATCCCCTCGTATGATGGTCTCCATGGCCCCCTTCGATCCTCGAAGGCGGGCGGTCATGGAGAACGAGAATGTCGTACCCCCTGTTCGACAGCGGCTATACCCTGTGGGCCGCTGACCTGGAGACCCGCCTGAAGGATCAGTTGGGAGCTTCGGTGCGCAGCCTGGGGATCGACCCTCGTCTGATGCTGCAAAGCTATTACTCCGGCTATACGGTTGCCGCCGCCCTGGCCTTGATCGCGGCGCGCTATCCCGCAGCCGGGATCTGATTCCAGCCTCTTTCCGCCACCTATCGTGATTTTGCAGCCCGGAAATCCATATCCGGGGTTGACGCGGGCCTCGGGGCACGGCGTCATATTGCAAAAGACCAAGATAAGGAACGGTGGAGGAGGAATATCCGTGGCGGTGAAGTGGCGTGGCCCGTTTCCGTGGCTCGCGGCGGCGTTTGCCGCCGATGTGGCCGTAACCATCACGGCTGGGTATTCCCTGTCCCGAGGTGTGGTCGGTCAAGAGGAGCTGACCGCCCTGGTGATGGTTTCACTGGCCGGCGCCACCGTCCTGTTCGCTGTATCCTGGAAGGCCGTGGAATTCCTGGTGGTCCGTTCCATCAAGAAAATGGCCGCCGAAGTGCGCGCCATCGCCTATGGCACCGGAGGGCGCGACCGCGTCGATCCCGAACGTTATTTCATGATCGCTCCCTTGCCCGAGGCGGTGAACGAGGTCTGTTCACGCATGGTCAAGGCCCGCGCCGAACTGTCCGAGGGGATGAGTTCCGCCACCCGCAAGTCCGAGGAAAACTCCAACCGCCTGGCCGCCATTCTCAACGACCTGCACGAAGGCGTCGTGGTCTGCAACCAGCGCCATCAGCTGGTGCTCTACAACCAGGTGGCCTTCGACATGCTGCGCGAGACGGCGGAGTTGGGTCTGGGGCGTTCGCTGTTCGAAACCATCGCCCACGAGCCGGTGACGCATATGATGGACATCCTGGGCAACCGCAGCGGGGTGGCGGAGGGTGGTCTTCCCTTTCTGGCCGGGACCGTCGATGACCGGATGCTGCTGCAAGGCCGCATGACGCTGATCCGCAGCGAAGAGGGGACGGTGACCGGCTATGTGGTCACCCTGGTGGACGCCGGTCCGCAATTGGCCGCCCTGGCGGGGCGCGAGGCGCTGCTGCGCGAAGTGGCCGAGGGTGTGGAGATGCCGCTGCGGCGCATGCTGCTGTCGGCGGGCGATGCCCCCGGCATCCGCCAGGAATGCACAGTGATTTCCGACGCCATCAAGCGGGTGACCAAGGGCTATCACGCCATGCTGGCGGGATGGTGGCCCATGGCCGACATCAATTCCACCGAACTGCTGTCCTTCGTGGCGTCAAGGCTGGGCGAGGGGATGGGCGCCACCGTGGTGGGCCTGCCGGTCTGGCTGCACGGCGATTCCCATTCCCTGGTGATGGCCATCGAATCCCTGATCTGGCGGGTGGCCGACCGCAGCGGCGCGACCCAGTTCGATCTGTCGGGCGGCGTCGATGATCACGGAGCCTGGGTCGAGTTCGCCTGGGAGGGCGAGGTGGTCGAGCAGGCCCAACTGGATCGCTGGCTGGCCCAGTCGCTGGTGGCCCTGGGCGGCATGACCGTCCGCGACGTTCTGGAACACCATGCCGGGACCGAGCTGATCCGGGATCGCCGGGATGGCGGCGGAGCCTTGCGCATTCCCATGCGCAAGGGCGTCGAGCAGCACGGGCATGGTCGACAGGTCCTGCCCGGTCGCCCCGAATTCTACGACATGACTCTGCTGGAGCAATCCCGCGATACCGGCGCCATGGGGGCGCAGCCGCTGAAATCCCTGACCTTCGTGGTCTTCGACACGGAGACCACCGGTCTTCATCCCTCCCAGGGCGACCAGATCGTGTCCATCGCGGGCGTGCGCATCGTCAACGGCCGGATTCTGTCGGGGGAAAGCTTCAACCGCATCGTCAATCCCGGTCGTTCCATCCCGGCGGAGTCCATCCGTTACCACGGCATCACCGACGAGATGGTGATCGACAAGCCTCCGGCGGGCGTGGTGTTGCCCCAATTCCGCTCCTATGTGGCCGATGCGGTGCTGGTGGCCCATAACGCCGCCTTCGATCTCAAATTCCTTCGCATGCGGGAGAAGGAGATGGGCGTCCGCTTCGACAGCCCCGTCCTGGACACCATGATCCTGTCCAACTTCCTGGACGGGCCGGAGGCCGGGCATTCCCTGGACGATATCTGCGAGCGCTATGGCATCGAGATCACCGACCGCCATACGGCCCTGGGCGATTCCATGGTGACGGCTGCGGTGCTGCTGCGCCAGATCGAGGCCCTTGAGGGCCGGGGTATCCACACCCTGGATCAGGCGGTCAAGACCCTGGACATCGCCATGATCCTGCACGAACGTCAGCGGGTGTTGTAGCTCGGACGAAAGTTGCTGCGCTGCCCCGCTACGCGTGGTCCTTCGCTTCGCTCGGTGTACTTTCGTCCGGGAAAAATACGGAAAGCCCTTGCTAGGGGCGGCCCGTCGCGGCGGGCTTGACTCGTTTACCCTCAAGGGCGCTTGCGCCCTTGAGGTCGCGGGGTGTCATCCGCCCACGCCGCAGACGAATTTCAGCGTCTTGATGCGGCGGAAGGCCCATTTCAGGCGGGCGCGGGTGCGCTTGTCGAAGCGCTTGGGATCGATCTTGGCCGAAGCCGGAATCTGCTGGGCGATATCGGCCAATTGCTGTTCGAGCATGACGCGCAGGACGATTTCACGCACTTCGATGAAGTCGCGCAGGTCGTCCTCGTGCAGCACACCCGCATCCTTGAGGGCGGCAAAGCGCTCGTCGGTGCCGGTGGCCTGGATATGGGCGCGGATGGCGCGCATGCGCGCCGCGCTGACCAGGGGCAGCAGGCCGAACTTCTTGGCGTTGAGGCGGCCCTGCTTGGTGACGAAATTGCCGAACAGGCCGATGGAACCGTCCATCCCCGCTACATTCTGGGCGAGATAGCGCAGGAAGAAGGCCGACTGGGCCGCCTTTTCCATGGCCATGTGGCGCAATTCCTCGGCCAGGGCGCGGTCGCCCCAGACGGGCTGGAAGTCGAAGAAGATGTCGCAATACATGACGGTCTGGTTCTCGACCGAGAAGACCCAGCCATGGACCTCGTCGCGCCACTCCTCCAGGCTCTTGCGCCATTTGGGCTCGCGCGCCATGACATTGCCGTCGCAAAATGGGATGCCCGCCTTGTTCAGGGTCTCGTTCAGGCGCTTGCCCAATTCGGCGAACCAGGGATCGTCGGTGGGCTTGCCGTCATGGACGATGGCGTTGTCCTGGTCGAAGGCCAGCAGGCTTTCACCGCGCCCTCCCGAGCCCAGGATCAGAACGGCATAGCGGGCGGGGGCGGGGCCCCAACCGTCGTCCATCAGAGATTGTTCGGCCAGTTCGGCGGCCCGCGCGGTCAGGTCGCGCAGCACCAGTGCGATGACCGAGGCGATGTTGCGCGCCGTCACCCCCTCGCCCAGCAGGCCCCTGGCCAGCTTGGGCAGACTGGTCATCACCGCCTTCATCTCTTCGGGATTACCGGCGCTTTCGGCCGAATCGCCCAGGACCAGTGCCTCGGTGGCCCGGACCTTGAGCAGGGCGCGGCCGGTGATCATCCCCAGCGGCCGCTTGTCGTCATCGACCACCACCAGATGACGCAGTCCCAGGCGCGTCATGCGCGCCAGGGCCACATAGACATAGGCATCGGCGGGCACGGTGGCCACCGGCTTGGTCATGGTCTGGTCCAGGGTCTGTTCCAGACCCGCCGGACCATTGGTGGACAGGATGCGCAACAGGTCGCGTTCGGTGAAAATGCCCAGCGTGCGTCCCTCGGCATCGACGCCCACGATGGAGGACACTCTGGACTCGTACATGCGATGCACGGCGTCGTGGAGGGTCACCGAGGCCAGCGCGGTGAGCACAGGCGCGCTCATCACCTCCCGCAGGCGGTGGCGATAGGGAAAGCTGTCGATTTTGGCGAGGGCGGCGATGTCGTTCATGGCGCGTGTACGATAGTGGCGGAGTTGGAAATTTCAACCTATTTCAGCCTCGGAACGGGCCTGGGTGGAAAAGTCTAAATGTGAGGCACAATTCTTTCCGAGAACACGATCAGGTGTTTACTCTAGGTGGGCTGGCGCGCTTCGCGTGGCGGCAGGCGGACCCGCAAGTGACGTTTTTTGTAAACTAAACAGAAACTGAAAGGGAATTTGGCGTTGTCTTCAGAAAAGCGTGAAAAGGCTCGAAGCGAATACCTGATTTCTCATTAGAATAAACTATCGAATAAATCAGGTGCTTTTCGTTGGTGTTGACGCCAGGGGATGCGGATGTTAATGAGGATCGTCGCCTCAGGCAAGCTGCGGGCGTATGACGCGTACGCATAGGTGCCATCAAGCGCCTGCACGCTTAAAATTGCTGAATCCGGCAACAAGACCGGGAGCTGAAAACAACTATCGCCGATCCCGTTCCGGGGGGCGGCGATGACAAAGTGGAGGGTCAAAGTGAGCTCACATGGTAACGCACCTTCGGCCGCGAATCTCGCGAGCGCCGAACACATTCGGAACAATCCGAAGTTCAAGGAGCTGGTCGCCAAGCGTAACGCTTTCGCGTGGACGCTGTCGGTGATCATGCTGATCATCTATTACGGCTTCATCGTGATCATCGCCTTCAACAAGGCGTGGCTGGGCACCCTGCTGAGTGATGCGGGCGTGACCACCATCGGCTTCCCCATCGGCGTGGGCGTCATCCTGTCGGCCATCGCGCTGACCGGCATCTACGTCTACCGCGCCAATGGCGAGTTCGACGAACTGAACCGCCAGATCATCGAGGAATCCCGCTGATGAAGACGACCAAGACCGCAATCGCGTCCGCGCTCGCCTTCGGCGGCACGGCGCTTCTCGCCACCGCCGCCATGGCGGCCGGTGCCGATATGGGTGGGGCTGAAAAGCAGGCCACCAACTGGCACGCCATCGTTATGTTCGTGATCTTCGTGGGCATGACGCTGGGCATCACCTACTGGGCGGCCGGGCGCACCAAGACCGCCGCCGACTTCTACGCCGCTGGCGGTGGCATCACCGGTTTCCAGAATGGTCTGGCCATCGCGGGCGACTATATGTCGGCCGCTTCGTTCCTGGGTATTTCCGCCCTGGTCTATGGCTCGGGCTATGACGGCCTGATCTTCTCGGTGGGCTGGCTGGTCGGCTGGCCGATCATCCTGTTCCTGATCGCCGAGCGTCTGCGCAATCTGGGCAAGTACACCTTCGCCGACGTGTGCGGCTATCGTCTTGCCCGTACGCCGATCCGCACTTTCGCGGCCACCGGCTCGCTGATCGTCGTGATCTTCTATCTGATCGGTCAGATGGTCGGTGCCGGCCAGCTGATCAAGCTGCTGTTCGGTATGGACTACATCTACGCCGTCATGATCGTCGGCGCGCTGATGATGGTTTACGTGACCTTCGGCGGCATGGTTGCCACCACCTGGGTGCAGATCATCAAGGCCTGCCTGCTGTTGGGTGGCGCGACCTTCATCGCGTTCGGCGTGATGAGCTCGTTCGGTTTCTCGTTCGAGAAGCTGTTCGTCAAGGCCATCGAGGTTCATCCCAAGAAGGTGGCGATCATGGCGCCGGGCGCCCTGGTCACCAATCCGGTGGATGCCATCTCGCTGGGTATGGCCCTGATGTTCGGCACCGCCGGTCTGCCCCATATCCTCATGCGCTTCTTCACCGTTCCCGATGCCAAGGAAGCCCGTAAGTCGGTGTTTTATGCCACCGGTTTCATCGGCTACTTCTACATCCTGACCTTCATCATCGGCTTTGGCGCCATCACCATGGTGGCCACCAATCCCGAATATCTGACCAAGGGCCTCGGCTCTCTGGATCTGAAGGGCGGCAACAACATGGCCGCGGTGTGGCTGGCCCATGCCATCGGCGGCGACCTGTTCCTCGGCTTCATCTCGGCCGTGGCCTTCGCCACCATCCTCGCGGTGGTGTCGGGCTTGACCCTGGCGGGCGCGTCGGCGATTTCGCACGACCTGTATGCCAGCGTCATCATGCACGGCCAGGCCACTGAAGGTAAGGAAGTGACCGTCTCCAAGATCGCCTCCATCGCTCTCGGCGTCATCGCCGTGTTGCTGGGTCTGGTCTTCGAGAAGCAGAACGTGGCGTTCATCGTGGCGCTCACCTTCTCGGTCGCGGCTTCGGCCAACTTCCCGGTTCTGGTCCTGTCCATGTTCTGGGGCGGCCTGACCACCCGTGGCGCCGTTCTCGGCGGCATGATCGGCCTCTTGATGTCGGTGATCATGGTGGTTCTGTCCAAGGCCGTGTGGGTGCAGAGCTTCGGCTTCAAGGAAGCCCTGTTCCCGTTCGCTTATCCGGCCCTGTTCTCGGTGCCGGCGGCCTTCTTCTTCTCGTGGCTGTTCTCCATCCTCGACAACAGCCCGTCGGCCGATGCCGAACGCGCCGCTTACGAAGCCCAGTCCATCCGGTCCGAGACCGGTCTGGGTGCCGAAGGCGCCGCCAGCCACTAAGGCTGAGAGCAATAATAAAGGCCTACACTGGGCCGCCGGTTTTCCGGCGGCCCTTTTCTTTGGGCAACGCATTGTAAGATTTCGCCCACGCCCGATCGGGGAGGCCCCGAACTACTCTGTGCACCAAAAACCCGAAAATAGCCGCCGTCACCCCGGACTTGATCCGAGGTCCATGTGCGGTGCACCAACCCGGGATCCCGGCTCTGCGCTGCGCTGCGGCCGGGATGACGCCTCATGAAATCAAGGGGGGCGGGGCTCACCCCGGATGGGTTTGGGCGATAGCCCAACAAGGTGAGTGAGATTGACACCAAAAGGGCCGCCCAACCTCACACGGTCGGACGGCCCTTCTTCACGTTTGGGACAGGCCCCTTATGGGGGGCAATCCCTTCAGCGCATCAGGATCAGCACCACCATCGTCGAACCGAAAATGATGCGGTACCAGGCGAAGGGCGCGAAACCGTGGCGGCCGACAAAGCCGATGAAGCCCTTGACCACCACCAGGGCCGAGACGAAGGCGGCCACGAAGCCCAGGGCGATCAGGCCAGCGCCGTCGAAGGACAGGGTGGACCAGTTCTTGTAAAGGGAATAGGCCGATGCGCCGCACATGGTGGGAATGGCCAGGAAGAAGGAGAATTCGGCGGCGGCCCGGCGGTCGAGGCCCAGCAACATGGAGCCCATGATGGTGGCGCCCGCGCGCGACACGCCTGGCACCATGGCCAGAACCTGGCAGAAGCCGACGCCCAGGGCCAAGGCGGGCGACATGTCTTCGATATCGTGGATGCGGGCCCGATTGATCAGCCGTTCGATGATCAGAATGGCGATTCCGCCCACCACCAGGGCGATGGCGGCGATCAGCGGCGATTCCAGCATTTGCTTGATATATTTGTATAAGGTGGCGCCGATGACCGCCGCGGGCAGAAAGGCGATCATCACATTGCGGGCGAAGGCGAAGGAGCGCGGTTGGGTGATGGTGGTGACCACCCCCCACAGTCGGGGCCAGAACACCACGCAGACCGCCAGAATGGCGCCCAATTGGACGACGATCTCGAAAGTCTTGCCGGGTGGTCCCTCGAATCCCAGCATGTCGCCGATCAGCATGAGGTGGGCGGTGCTGGAAATGGGCAGGAATTCGGTAAGACCCTCGACGATGCCGAGGAAAAGGGCTTCGAGCATGGCTAGCATGACTGATCCATCCGGGGTTGCTTTGGGGGCGGATCATGGTGGGCGACGAGGCTTTTCGCAACCCGTAAAGATCACTATCCCTTGAGGCTTGCTGCGGAGCGCGACTTGACCTAAGACTGAGGCTGCCGGCCGTGATGGTTTGAATAGGGCGCAAACGATGTCTCTGATCGAATGGGATCCGTCCTTCAGTGTCGGTTCGGCCCGCATGGATGCCGATCATCAAAAGCTCATTTCCTTGCTCAACCGTCTTTACGACGCTTGGCACGGAGGCGAAGACATCGCCGAATTGGGCTGGCTGTTCGACGAGCTTCTGGCCTATGCCGATACCCATTTCGCCGCCGAGGAAATGGCGCTGAAATCGCGCAACTATCCCCGCCTGGAAAAGCAGGAACAGGATCACGTCCGCCTCAAGGACTCGGTCATCGCCTTCCGCGACCGCCATCTGGCCGGGGAGACCCCCGACGCCCTGACCACCGAGATGACCGCCTTTCTCAAGGCCTGGCTGCTGGAGCATATCCTGGGCGAGGACATGCAGTACCGCAGCTATTTCAAGGGCGAGTAGGGTTTAGCCCACATTCAGCACGATCTTGCCGCGCACATGGCCGGTGCGAGACAGTGCCAGCGCCTCGGCCGCTCGGGCCAGCGGCATTTCCACGATTTCCGGCACCCGCAGGACGCCCTGTTCGGTCAGAGCGGACAGGCGGCGCAGATGCCCGGCATCGGGTTTGACGAAGACGTATTTGCAGCGGATGCCCAGACCTTCGGCCCGATCCTTGTCGGTCTTGTCGGTGATGGAGACCAGGATGCCGCCAGGACGCACGGTCTCGTACGAGCGGGCCAGGACCTCGCCGCCCACCGTGCCGAAGGCCATGTCCACGCCTTCGGGCGCCAGGGCGCGGGTGGCGGCGGTGAAATCATCGGTCGCGTAGTCGATGACGTGGTCGGCGCCGAGGTCGCGGACGTAATCATGGTTCCCGGCCTTGGCGGTGGCGATCACGGTGGCGCCAGCCCATTTGGCGAGGGGGACGGCAAAGCCCCCCACGCCGCCTGCTCCGGCATGGATCAAGACCCTTTGGCCCGCCCGCAATTGCGCCACCTCCAATAGAGACTGCCAGGCGGTGAGCGCCGCCAGGGGAAAGGTCGAGGCCTGGGCAAAGGTGAGATTGGCGGGCATGGGGGCGACGCCATCGGCGCTCATCACCACATATTCGGCGTAAGTGCCCCATTGGATGTCGGGCTTGCGGCAGAACGACCAGACTCGCTCGCCCAGCGACAGGCTGGTCACGCCATCGCCCAGGGCCGCGACGGTACCGGCGGCGTCCCAGCCGGGAATCAGCGGAAACTTGCAGGGAAACAGCCGCGCCAGCCCGCCCTCCATGATCTTCCAGTCCACCGGATTGACGCCAGCGGCATGGACGCGGATCAGGACCTCGCCGGGGCCGGGCGAGGGGATGGGGATCTCGGCAAGCCGCATGACGTCCAGGCCGCCGAGTTGGTCGCAGAGGATGGCTTTCATGGTGGCAACTCCGATAGATCGGGCTATCGCCCGAACCCATCCGGGGCCAACGCCCCGGACCCCATTTCTATTCATAAATCAAAGGGAGGTTTGGAGGCATCGCCTCCAACCAGGGCCCCATCGTGCCGAGGAAACCGGGCGGGAGCCCCGTATGGCCTCAGGCGCCCGCCTCGCGCAGCTTGAACCTCTGCACCTTGCCGGTGGCGGTGCGGGGGATGGATTCCAGGAAGCGGACATTGCGCGGGCATTTGTAGATGGCCAGCTTGGAGCGCAGGGTCTCGACGATGCGGGTTTCCAAGATGGGCTCGTGCTCGCCCGGCTCGGCGACAGCGTAAAGCACCAGGCGGACCAGCCCGTCCTCGTTGGGAATGCCCACCGCCACGGCATCGGCCACGCCAGGAACCAACAGGGCGGCTTCTTCCACCTCCGACGGGCTGACCCATTGGCCCGAGACCTTGATCATGTCGTCGGAGCGCCCTTGGGGGCTCCACCAGCCTTCGGTATCGAAGCTGAACACGTCGCCGGTCTTCCACCAGCCGTCCCGCAGCACCCGCTGGGTGACGTCGGGGCGGTTGTGGTACCGGCGGAACAGGGAGTCCATGCGCACCCACAGATCCCCGGTCGTGTCGGGGGTGGTGATGATCTCGCCCGAAGGGGTGCGCAATTGCGCCTCGGCCCAGGGCAGCGGACGGCCGCAGGCGCCGGGCTTCATGGCCTGTGGTGTGCTGGCGATGAACAGGAACAGCGCCTCGGTGGCGCCGATGCCTTCGAGCATCAGCCCGCCGGTTTCCTCCATCCAGCGGCGACACAGATCGGCAGGAAGATTCTCGCCCGCCGAGACCCAGGTGCGCACGCCCCGGAAGGCGGTAGACGAGGCCACGCCGTCCTTCAGCATGATGCGATAAAGCGAAGGGACAGAGAGAACCACCTTGGGGCTCGTGCGGGCAATGACCTCGGCGGCGGCGGCCGCATCGGGCCAGCCGCGATGGAGCACCAAGGTGCCGCCGCAGCGCAACGCCCCGATCAGGCAATGGCCCAGGGGATAGGCGAAGAACAGCTTGGAGGTGGAAAAGATGCGGTCGCCGGGTTCGAGGCCGAGATTTTCGCGCACATGGCGCTCGCCCAGGGGGATCGAGCCATGGACATGCACGGCGCCCTTCGGCTGGCCGGTGGTGCCCGATGTGTACATCCACAGCGCCATGTCTTCGGGCGCCATATCCGCCGAGGCCAGTTGGTCGGAGGCACCTTCCAGGAAGGCATCGAACTCCCCGGTGGTGACCATGCGGGCCGAGGCATGGGCCTGGGCCAGGGATTCGGCGGCCAGTTCGGCCAGGGCGCTTTCGGCCAACAGCAGCGGCGCGCCGCTGTCGCCCAGGGCGTGGGACAGGTCCTTGGCCGCCAGGCGGGTATTCAGCGCCACCGCCACCAATCCAGCCTTCATGGCGCCCAGATAAGCGGCCACCAGTTCCGGCCCATCATCGAGCAGCAGCAGGACCGGCTGCTGGCGCGTGACGCCCGCGGCCAGCATGGCATTGCCGAAGCGGCAGGCCAAACGGTTCAACTGGTCATAGGTCAGGGTCTGCTCGCCGCAGATGATGGCAAGGTTCTCCCCGCGACCCGCGCCGAGGCTGGGGCCGAGAATCTCATCGGCTGCATTCATGGGTCTTGTCCTGAAGGTGGCGGGCCGCCAGCAAAAGGCAGCCCGCCTGTTTCAATCAAAGGATCAGTCGGCGATGACCCAATCGCCGTTCTTGATATCGACCATATGGAAGGCGTCGAGTCCCAGGCCCATGTGGTCGGTGGGCGAGTAGGTGAAGATGCCGGTGGTGGCGACGAAGCCCTTGGTCTGCTCGATGGTGTCGCGGACCTTGGCCTTGTCGGTGGTTCCGGCCCGCTTGAAAGCGTCCACGGCCATCATCAGGGCGTCCAGTCCGTGACCAGGCAGGGGACCGGCTTCCAGCGGCTTGTTCTTTTCCTCGTATTCCTTCTTGAACGCCATGGTCACGGCCTTCTGGGGGTCGTTGGCAGGCAACTGCTCGGCCACCGCCTGGGCACCCGCTGGCAGGCGCATGCCGTCGGCGGAGGTGCCGACCAGACGCAGGAACTCCTTGGAAGCCACGCCATGGGACTGGTAGGTGGGCAGGGTCAGGCCCATCTGGCGCAGATTCTTGGTCACCACGGCCGGGCCGGTGCCGGTGCCGAAGATGAACAGGGCCTGCACGCCCGCCGTGCCGCGGATCTTGGTCAGCTGCGGCGTGACGTCGGGATCCTTGGGCGAGTAGACCTCGTCGATCAGGATTTCGATGCCGTGCTGGGGGGCCAGCTTGACGGTCTGGTCATGGCCGGACTTGCCGAAGCCGACATTCTCGGACAGAAGGGCGATCTTGGTCAGGCCGCGCTTCTTCAAATCGACCAGCACCTTCTCGGCGGCCAGACGGTCCGACTGCGGGAACTTGAAGGTCCACTTGCGCACCGGGTCGCCGATGGCGGTGCCGCCGCCCAGCGATAGATAGGGGATCTCGGCGCGTTCGATCAGGCCGAGGACCGCCATGGAGGTGGGCGTACCCGACCCGCCGATGATGATGTCGACCTTGTCGTTGTCGATCAGGCGCTTGACGAAGGTGGCTGCCTTTTCCGGCTCGGACCCGTCGTCATAGATGATGGCTTCCACCTTGCGGCCCAGGACGCCGCCCTGGGCGTTGATCTTCTCGATCATGTAGTCGAAGGTGCGCTTCTGGGGGTCGCCCATGGGCGACATCTGTCCGGTGACCGACAAGAACATGCCGATCTTGATGGGGTCGGCGGCCATGGCCGCGGTCGCCGCGCAAACACCGGTCATCACCGCCAGGGCAGCCCCGGCCGTATGCTTCCAATTCATGAAGTTCCTCCCACTTCGTATGATTCAACCAGGCTTATCACTTCTTATTTTGTCGGTATTGTAGTACCGAATTGCCGGAAAGCGAAGTCCGAAAACTGCGCCACCACGGCTTGACGCCGTCTTATGCTGGGCGCACCATCAGGAGCATATCAAAGAAATGGGGGGCGTGGATCATGAACTCCAAGCCCAAGTCGGGAAACGGTACACGCATATCCGATCAGGTCACCGACCGGATTCTCGCCCGCATCGCGTCGGGGGAATGGGGGCCGGGCCATCGCCTGCCGGGCGAGCGGCAATTGGCCGAGGATATGGGGGTCAGCCGCGTTTCCATACGGGCGGCGCTGCAATCTTTGAAGACCCAGGGTCTGCTCGACGCCGTTCAGGGCGGCGGAACGCGGGTGATCGCCAGTTCGGCGGCCATGGATCCCGGCATCTTGGAACTGGTCCGCGTCAGCCGCGACAATCTGCACGATCTGGCGGAGATCCGGGCCAATCTGGAAACCTGGGCGGTGGGGCGCGCGGCGCGCAACCGCAGTGATGCCGATCTGGCCGAACTGGCCCGCATTCTGGACGCCACCGAGGCCGATATGGCCGGTGGCGCGCATAAGAGCGAGAACGATGTTTGCTTTCATCTGGCCATCGCCAAGGCGGCGGGATCGGGAATCTATCTTCATATCATGGCGGTGATTCGCGGCATTCTTCACCAGATGGTCGATTATCACCGCTACGAGCTGTTTCCCTCGCGCCAGGATGATCAGGTCATTTTGAGCCAACACCGGGCAGTCTTCGAGGCGATCAAGGCCAAGGACCCCGTGAAGGCCGAGGCGGCCATGCGCACCCATCTGGAATTCGTTCTGGAGCGCTATTCCAGCCAGCAATTGTAATTACGGCAATCCGTCACGACTTTGAACCATGGGCGAGGTTGCCGCCCGTGGCTCCTCTGCTATGCTTGAGGCCGGGAAGTACCAAGGGGTTATCACATGCGACGCGCACGCAAAGCGAAGATCATCGCCACTCTCGGTCCGGCGTCTTCCACGCCCGAAGCCATCGAGAATCTGTTCCTGGCCGGTGCCGACGTCTTTCGGCTGAATTTCAGTCACGGCAGCCACGACGATCACAAGACCCGCATCTTCACCATCCGCGAGCTGGAAAAGAAGGTGAAGCGGCCCATCGCCATTCTTGCCGATCTGCAGGGGCCAAAGCTCCGCGTTGGTGATTTTGTGGATGGCCGCGCCCGGCTGGAAGCCGGAGCCGTCTTCCGCCTGGACATGGATGACGCCCTGGGAACGGCCTTGCGTGCGCCGCTCCATCATCCCGAAGTCTTCGCGGCCCTAAAGCCCGGCAGCGAATTGCTCATCGATGACGGCAAGCTGCGTCTGGCCGTGGAATCCTGCGGCCCTGATTTCGCCGAGACCCGCGTCGTGGTCGGCGGCGAGATTTCCAACCACAAGGGGGTCAACGTCCCCAATGTGATGCTGCCCATCTCACCGCTCACCGAGAAGGACCGCCGGGATCTGGAATTCGCCGTGGAGATGGGCGCCGACTGGATCGCGCTGTCCTTCGTGCAGCGGCCATCGGATGTGCAAGAAGCCAGGAAGCTGATCGCCGCCTATGTGGGCTCGCGGGTACGCATCCTGTCCAAGCTGGAAAAGCCCTCGGCCATCGAACATCTGGCGTCCATCATCGAATGGTCCGACGCGGTGATGGTGGCGCGCGGCGATCTGGGCGTGGAATGCCCGCCCGAAACCGTGCCGATCTTGCAAAAGCGCATCATCAAGGCCTGTCGCCGGGCGGGCAAGCCGGTGGTGGTCGCCACCCAGATGCTGGATTCCATGGTTCACTCGCCGTCTCCGACCCGTGCCGAGGCTTCGGACGTGGCCACCGCGGTCTATGACGGTTCCGACGCCGTCATGCTGTCGGCCGAGACCGCCTCGGGCGAGTATCCTATGGAGGCGGTCACCATGATGGACCGCATCATCCAGCAGGTGGAGCACGACAAGAACTACCTGCTGATTACCGACGCATCGCGCCTCGATCCCGAACACACCACCCGCGACGCCATCAGCGCGGCGGCCCGTCAGGTGGCTCATACCCTGGGGGCGGCGGCCATCGTCACCTATACCTCATCGGGCTCCACCACGCTGCGCGCCGCCCGCGAGCGGCCCGAACAGCCCATCCTTTCCGTGACGGCCGATATCGAGGTGGCCCGGCAGATGGCCCTGGTCTGGGGGGCCCATTCCATCATGGCCAAGGATGTGCGCAGCTTTACCGAAATGGTGACCAAGGCGGTTCACTTCGCCCAGGGCGAAGGTTTCGCGCGGGTGGGGGACCGGGTGGTGATCACCGCCGGTGTTCCCTTTGGCCATTCGGGAACCACCAACATCTTGCGTGTCGCCGAGGTGGAAGATTCCGGTCACCACCACAAGCACGAATCGGATTAGCGGTCTTTTGCGGGCGTCTCGCCCGCATTGCACTACACATAGCCCAGCCGCAATGCCCCCCAGTGGCGCCCGTTCACCATGATCGGCGCGGAAACGTCGAGCATCAGGGCCTTGCGGCCGCCCCCCATGTCGCGGCGATAGCTTTGCACCACGAAGGGATTGGTGTTGCGCGCCGCCTTCAGACCCACCTCGTCGTCGAATTTGCGGCGGTTGCGGCAATGGGCGGCGTTCCAGGCCGGATCGCTGCCTTGCGGTTTGGAGAATTCGGAGTTGTGGGTGGGCAGATAGCCGTTGCGGTCCACGGCGGCACAGAACACGACACGTTCATTCGCCGATTTCGCCGCCTCCTGGATGGCGGGCAGCACCCGGTCGGTCATGGCCGTGAAGCGGGCGGTGAACTGGGGCGGATTGGTTCCGGCCATGGGCAGATAGGACTCGTCGAACAGGTCTTCGGCTGACAGGGCGCCCTTGGCCAGCTCCCCCTCGAACAGGAAGCCGATTTCGCGGGCCTTCTCGCGCGCCAGGGCGACGAAGGGAGTTTCCGGCGTCTCAATTCCGGCTTCGGCGGTCAGCACCACCAGCCGCTCGCCCGCGCTGAGCAGTTCCTGAAGGCGGAGACGGGCTGCGTCCAGGCGGGTCCTGAACTCCACCAGGCCGGACGCCGCCTGATCGATCTCGGTGGACAGATCCGACGAGCGGTCATGGATGGATGTGGCATCGCCCGCCACATTGGTCACCCGCCCGACCATTTCCGAAAGGGAGGCGCGGATATGATCCATGGCATCAGCGATGGCGCCGGTCTCGGCGGTGAGGCCGCTGGCCTTGGTGGCGCTGTGGTCGCCTTGTTCCACCAGCTTTCCCGCGGTGCCGGTCAGGCCTTCCAGGGTCTGGCGGATCTCGAGGCTGGCCGAACCGGCGCGGCGCGACAGTTCCTTGACCTCGCCCGCCACCACGGCGAAGCCCTTGCCGTGTTCGCCGGCGCGGGCGGCCTCGATGGTGGCGTTCAAGGCCAGCAGATTGGTCTGGCGCGCGATATGGCCGATTCCCTGGGCCACGCCCACCACATTGCCCATGGCGTTTTGCAGGTCGAGCAGCAGGCCGCGCCCGTCGGTGACCATGCGCGCCATCTCGTCGATATCGCCGAGCGAGCTTCGCACCCGCTGCTGCGAGGTCTCGGCCTCGGACGAGGCGGCAGTGGCGCCCGCCAGGGTTTCCTCCATGGCGGCGGCGATGCGCTCATTGGCCTGCGACAACTCGCGGATGCCGTGCTGAAGCTCGGTCAGCAAGGTATGCTGGTCGGCGACCTTGGTGGCGACCTCGTCGATATCCTCGGCAATCTCGATCATCTGCTTGCCAAGCCCGCCGGTTTCGCGGGCAAAGGCGGCGACGATATGGGTCTCTTCCTGGCGGATGCGCAGCAGGGAGGTGACGCAAAAGCGCACGATGCGGGCCAGGGGACGCACCGTCTCCAAGGGACCGGCGATACCGAAATTGATCAGCCGCTGGCCTTCGAAATCGACGCCCATATTGACGCCTTCACGCATGCCCGAAGATTTGGCGGCCTCTTCCTTGGTGACCCCGTATTCATCCATCTCGCCCCGCATGATACGCGCGGCGATGGCGTGGGTGGTGCCGATGCGCTCGGGCATGCCAGAGGCGACAATGCGGCCCTCTTCGCCCATGAAGCTGCAGACCAGGCCAAGCTCGGCCGAGAAGACCTCGCACAATTCCTGGCCGAAGCGGGTGTCGAATTCGATGCTCATGGTAACGCAAGCCGAGTCGGGCGCATGGGGGGCTCCATCATGCGAAATGCCGCCTTGGTGTGATTACACGACCTTGTGTGGCGGCTTGGTAAAATAAACTAACCAAGCATGAATGTGATTGCAATATCCCATTACCACGTCCTGTCCGAGAACATTGCTCTCAGGAATAGGACGGGGGCGTGCCCTGGCGGGAATTGGCAGCGTGAAGGGTGACGTGGCGGCCGCGGAAGGAAAGACGGCCGGACCCAGCCAAACGGCGCAGCAGGCGGGAGATGACCTCCGGCCCGGTTCCCACCATGGCGGCGAGATCGCGCCAGGAAATGGGCAGGGTCAGCGACAAATCGCCATTGGAGGCCCGCTCCCCGGATTCATTGGCCAGGCTGTTGAGGGTGGACAGCACCCGGTCGGGCAGATCTGTGCTGCACAGTCGGAAGATGGCGTCCTCGTTCTCGCGGATTTCCGCCGAGCTGAGCTTGAGCAGGGCCAGTCCCATGGAGGGGTCTTCATGCAGGGCGGCATTGAGGCGTTCGGCGGGCACGAAACAGCCCGTGACATCGGTAAGGGCGCGCCCGGCGCTTTCGTGGGTACCGCTGCCCAGAAGATCGGCGCAGGGAAAAAAGGCGCCGCGATGGAGGATCTTGAGGATCACCAGTTCGCCGTTCTCATCCACCCGTTCCAGCGCCACAAGGCCGGTGGCCAGGCTATAGGCTCCCTCCACCAGATCTCCCTGGTGATAGAGATGGCGGCCCTTGTTCACCGCGATCTTGGTGGCCAGGGTGGGAAACGGGCAGCGGTGGCCTAAGACCTCGCGCATGGGGTCTCGCCGGGGAGAGATCCATGCATTGCATCCGCAACACGCCTTAAATTCTCCCATACGGCTCATTCCCCATTCGGGTGGAAGGGTCATCCCAATCGCAAATGTGAGCTTCTGTCTAATTGTTAAATATATACCTTGGCATTAAATACTCAAAAACATGTATTGCGCTGAAAAACTAGGCAGCTACCATAATGAGGTGAATTTGTTTGCAGAGTGAGCGATTTGAAAACTATACAGACTTTGTCTGTGGTTGTCTTTTTTCTTCTTTTTGCCAATCAAAAACAGCCTTTAGAACTGTGGGTCGGATGGTTTGGCGCTTCAACCATATTTTCCATATGACTTTTCCTGAATCCGGCTTGCGGCCTTGCTGAATCGCTCCATATCAATCGAAGCAAATGGACCGCCGAGGTCGTTGCCTGTTAAGGGATGACCGGGCCGCCGCTCAAAGGATGAGGGCAAAGATGGATTTCGAGAAATTTACGGAACGCTGCAAAGGATTCATTCAAAACGCCCAGACCCTGGCTCTGCGCAGCGGACATCAGCGTCTGACGCCCGAGCATCTGGCCCAGGTACTTCTGGCCGATAAGGAAGGTCTGGCCGCCAATCTGATCCGTGCCGCCGGTGGCGATCCTATCCGGGCGCTCAAGGCGGTCGAGACCCTGCTCGACAAGCTTCCAAAGGTGGAAGGCCCCGGCGCCGGCGGCGTCCATCTCAGCCCCGAACTGGCCCGCTTGCTGGATCAGGCGGTGCAACTGGCCGACAAAGCCGGGGATTCCTTTGTCACCGCAGAGCGCCTTTTGCTGGCGCTGACCCTGGCCACCGGCACGCCCTCGGCCAAGGCTTTGGCGGAGGCGGGCGTGACGCCCCAGGGGCTCAACGCGGCCATCGAGGATGTGCGCAAGGGCCGCAAGGCCAATTCAGCTTCCGCCGAGGACAGCTACGACGCCTTGAAGAAATACGCCCGCGACCTGACCCAGGCGGCCCGCGACGGCAAGCTTGACCCGGTCATCGGCCGCGACGAAGAGATTCGTCGCACCATCCAGGTGCTTTCGCGCCGCACCAAGAACAATCCCGTCCTGATCGGCGAGCCCGGCGTGGGCAAGACCGCCATCGTGGAAGGATTGGCCAGCCGCATCATCAATGGCGACGTGCCCGAGACCCTGAAGAACAAGCGCCTGATGGTCTTGGATCTCGGCGCCCTGGTGGCGGGCGCCAAGTTCCGAGGCGAGTTCGAGGAACGCCTGAAGGCGGTGCTGACCGAAGTGACGGCGGCCAATGGCGAAGTCGTCTTGTTCATCGACGAGATGCACACCCTGATCGGGGCCGGGGCCGCCGAGGGCTCCATGGATGCCTCCAACCTCTTAAAGCCCGCTTTGGCGCGGGGCGAATTGCACTGCATCGGCGCCACCACGCTCAACGAATACCGCAAGCATGTGGAAAAGGACGCCGCCCTGGCGCGGCGCTTCCAGCCGGTCTTCGTCACCGAACCGGGGGTGGAGGACACCGTTTCCATCCTGCGCGGCCTGAAGGAGAAGTACGAGCTGCACCACGGTGTGCGCATCGCCGACGGCGCCCTAGTCTCGGCGGCGACCCTGTCCAACCGCTACATCACCGACCGCTTCCTGCCCGACAAGGCCATCGATCTGGTGGATGAGGCGGCGTCCCGGTTGCGCATGCAGATCGATTCCAAGCCCGAGGCCCTGGACGAGTTGGACCGCCGCATCGTCCAACTGAAGATCGAGCGGGAAGCACTCAAGAAGGAAAGCGATGCCGGGTCGAGGGACCGGCTGGGCAAGATCGAAGTGGAACTGACCCAGCTCGAGCGGGAATCCTTTGACATGTCCGAGCGCTGGCGCGCCGAAAAGAGCCAGCTGGCCGATTCCACCAAGGTCAAGGAACAGCTGGAAGAGGCCCGCATCGAATTGGCCAATGCCGAGCGCGCCGCCAATTGGGGCCGGGCCGGTGAACTGAAATTCGGCGTCATTCCCGAACTGGAAAAGCGCATCGAAGGCGGCGACGGCACGGGCCAACGCATGCTCACCGAATCGGTGACAGAGGAGCATATCGCCTCGGTGGTGTCGCGCTGGACCGGCATTCCGGTGGAAAAAATGCTCCAGGGCGAGCGCGACAAGCTGCTGGGCATGGAATCTCGGCTCAAGACCCGCGTGGTGGGGCAGTCCGAGGCTCTGGTGGCGGTCTCCAATGCGGTGCGCCGGGCCCGCGCCGGGCTGCAAGACCCCAACCGGCCCATCGGCTCTTTCCTGTTCCTCGGTCCCACCGGGGTGGGCAAGACCGAGCTGACCAAGGCCCTGGCCGAGTTCATGTTCGATGACGAGACCGCCATGGTCCGCATGGATATGAGCGAGTATATGGAAAAGCACTCGGTGGCTCGCCTGATCGGCGCGCCGCCGGGCTATGTGGGCTATGAGGAAGGCGGTGCGTTAACCGAGGCGGTGCGGCGCCGCCCCTATCAGGTGATTCTGTTCGACGAGGTGGAAAAGGCCCACCCGGATGTCTTCAACGTTCTGCTCCAGGTTCTCGACGACGGCCGCCTGACCGATGGCCAGGGCCGTACCGTGGATTTCCGCAACACCTTGATCGTGCTGACCTCCAATCTGGGCTCGGAGATTCTGGCCAATCAGGAGGAGGGACACGATTCAGGCGAAGTCCGCGCCGAGGTCATGGAGGTGGTGCGCGCCTCCTTCCGCCCCGAATTCCTCAATCGTCTGGACGAGATTTTGCTGTTCCACCGTTTGGGACGTGGCGATATGGCCGGGATCGTCGATATCCAGCTCAAGCGCCTCAGGGCCTTGCTGGCCGATCGCAAGATCGAACTCTCCCTGGACGGGGGCGCCATGGAATGGCTGGCGGAGAAGGGCTACGACCCCGCCTATGGCGCCCGCCCCCTGAAGCGGGTGATTCAGCGTGCCCTGCAAAATCCCCTGGCCGGGCTGATTCTCGAAGGTTTGGTCAAGGATGGAGACAGCGTGAGCGTGACGGCGGGCGAAGGTGGTCTGCTCATGAACGGAAGATTTACAGGCAACGAGGTGTGAATATCCGACTTGTATAGAGGGACATAGCTGCCATTCCGGTATGCTGTATCTGATTTTCTGGCGCAGCTTTTCAGAATTGTGCTAGAAGCCCGTCCTCTGGGTTTTCCGGTGCTCCTCTTCCCCCCCATCCCCCCCGGGGAGTACCGGTCTGATCGGGCCGTCGCGCAAGCGGCGGCCCGGTCTCCGTTTTGGGGGGAAGCGTATTCGATCAGGTCAGAGGTGTCATCCCGAGCGAATGCGAGGGATCTCATCCTAGCTCGACGTTTCAGAATTGGCATCGTCGGAGCAGACGGAGATCCTTCGCTTCGCTCAGGATGACATGAAGGTCCCGTCGGCGGACGAAGCCTAGCGGGCCGCCATGGGGCGGATTTCGCTTAAGCCCACGAAGCCCGGATGGGCGTCCTTGAAGACCTTGAAGGTCTTGGTGCCGCGGCCCTCGGCGAAATCCTCATAGGCTTCGATCAGGGCGGCGCGACACACCGCTTCCACCTCGTATTCGGCCAGGCCCTCGATATTGGTGCTGCGCAGCACTTCGCGGAAGCGCTTGAGGATGTGCAGCCGGCTGACATTGAGCACGGATTGTTCGAAGTGAACGCCAAGGGTCTCGAAGAACTGCTCGGCGGCGGACAGGGTGGCGAGGGTATCGAGGATCATGACGGGACTCCGGTGATGGCGGTGGCGGTTCCCGCGAAACGACGCAGGTCATCGGCGGTAGGAATGGTCTTGGTGGCTGAGGCGTGGCGGCGCACCTGGGCCAGCATGGCGCGGGCGACCGGGGCATCCACTTCCAGGCCGATTTCGCGGCAGGCATGCAGCACCGAGGTGAGGCCCGAATGCTTGCCCAGCACCAGGCGGTGGCCCCGGCCCAATTCGGCGGGGTCCAGCGCCTGATAGGTGCGCGGATCGCGCAGCAGGCCGCTGACATGGATGCCGGATTCATGGGTGAAGATGTTCTCGCCCACGATGCTCTTATCCACCGGCACCGGGCGGCCCGAGGCCTCGGCCACCAGCTTGGACACCCGGCCCAACTGGCGCTTGTCGATACCGGTCTCGCGGCCGTAGAGATGGCCCAGCGCGACGACGACCTCTTCCAGCGGGGCGTTTCCGGCCCGCTCGCCCAGTCCGTTGACCGTGGTGCTGACATGGGTTGCGCCGCCCCGGACGGCGGCCAGGGAATTGGCGGTGGCCAGCCCCAGGTCGTCATGGGCGTGGATTTCCAGTTCCATGCTTGTGGCGGCGCGCAGGGCCTTAAAGGCGTCATGCACGGCGAAGGGGTCCATGATCCCCAGCGTGTCGGCGAAACGGAAACGCTGGGCGCCTGTCGCCTCGCAGGCCCGTACCACTTCGGCCAGGAAGGCCGGATCGGCGCGCGAACTGTCTTCGCCGCCCACCAGGACCTCGAAGCCCATGGCGCAGGCCTTTGCCACCATGACGCGGATATGATCCAGGGCCCAGGCGCGGTCGCGGCCCATCTTGGCGGCAAGCTGCAGGTCGGAGACCGGGATGGACAGATTGATTGTGGAGACGTCGCACAGGGCTGCGGCCTCCAGATCCTCGTCCATCATGCGGCACCAGGAGATCAGCCGGGCCTTGAGGCCGAGGGAGGCCACCTTGCGGATGGCGGCCTGTTCCTCAGGCCCCATGGCGGGAATACCCACCTCGATCTCCGGCACCCCGGCGATATCGAGCGCCCGGGCGATGTCGAGCTTCTCGTCGAGACGGAAGGCGACTCCGGCGGTCTGCTCGCCGTCCCGCAACGTGGTGTCGTTCATGACGACGAGAGGGGGCATGACCACCGGGGCGGGCATGTCCGGTCTCCTAGCCGCAGGACTTCATGGAGCAGGAACAGCCGCCGCCGCTGGTGGTGGGCGCGGGGGGCTGATTGGGATTGTCGAACACGAAGCCCGAGCCCATGGAGGAATTATCCACGTAATCCATGGTGGCGCCCGTCAGCCAAAGAGCCGAACCGGGATCGATGAAGACCTTGACGTCGGAGAACTCCAGGACCTGATCATCCTCGGCGGCGTTCTCTTCCAGACCCATATTGTAGGAAAAGCCGGAACAGCCCTTGTTGACCATGATCCGAAGACCCTGGTACTCGCCGTTGCAGACCTCGCGGATGACGTCGATGGCCTTGTCGGTCAGGTTCATCATGACTTTATCCTCCTTGCCGGATCCAATGTCCTGATGAGAGATCAGCAAGAAGGGTGCCAAGTGCTAGTGCTTTGAAAAAACTAGAAAGTTGCCGGAGCGGAATCCGACAATGTCGGTTTTGCGACAAGCAGGGACACGCCGTCCTCGGCGCCGAAGCAATGGGCGTAGTCGGTGCAGACCTCGCAATTGGGCGACTTGCAGATCATGACGCCCTCGCGCTGGCACAGTTCGCGGTAGAAGAACTTCTTCCACTTCATGTCGTGGCTGTTGAGTTCCGCCAGGCCGAGGAAGTGGCGGCGCATCAGACCCGACAGGTCGGCGCGGCTGGTCAGGCCCAGATCCTGCCACAGATGATTGGCCCCCAGGCAGCGGCGCGCCACCACATGGGCCAGCCATTCCTCCTCGATCAGGCCGCGCGTCCGGTGTTCCAACAGCAAGGCCCGCAGATCGGGCTCCTCGATGGTCAGGGGTTCGTCACCATGGCCATAAAGCGACAGACCGGATAGCAGGCCCGGCGCATGGGGGAAGCTGCGTCCCACCAGCGCCGCCAGACTTTCCTCGGAAAGGCCAAGTCCCGAGGTCAGGCTTTCGCCCGACGTCGATAGGACCAGGGCGATGGCGCAGGCGAACAGGTGGCGGTCGAAAGGATCGCCTCCACCGTGGCCGGACATCAAACGCGCATAGATCTCCTTGGCCATGGCTTTTGTCCTTCTGGGGTAGGAAGTTGTCATCCCGACGACCTTCGGGAGGAGGGACCTCATCCTGGAGCGCTCTGTCCGAATCGGAACCGATGGTCCAGGAGGAGATCCCTCGCCAGGGCTCGGGATGACACTCTCGTTTACGCCGGGACCGGCTCGTGGGTCTGGGCCTTGGTGCCGCAGACGGCGAAACAGGCGCCACAGCCGATGCAGTTGCCCTCGTTGGCGATGGACATGACGGTCTTTTCGATATCGCCGTCGTCATCCTCCTCCGGATCGATGTACTCGCCTTCCTCGCTGACGCCCATCAGCTTCATGACGGAGTGGGTGCAGACCTTGAAGCAGCGGCCACAGCCGATGCACAGCTCGGCGCTGATCTTGGTCAGGTATTTGGGAATCCAGGCAGACCCGTCGCGGGTGGTGAATTGGCGAAACGACATGGAACTCTCCCTCTCTCGGGTTTGGGTTAGGCGGCGGCGACGTCGGGGTATTTCTCGATGGTGGCGATGCCCTCATCGATGATCTTCTGGGCCTTGGCGCTCATGGCCTCGACGGAGTCGAAGCCGAAGCGGTGCAACTCGCGCATATAGGAATTGACCGCCACCAGCTTTCCGGCGGTCAGGATCATGCGGCCCCAGCCTTCGTGGTGGATCTTCATGATCGGGGCGATGGCGCGGCCGGTCTTGTTCTCGATGGCCATGGCGATGGCGTTGAAGTACTGCTCCACCCGCCACAGGATGTCGGGATCGGGATCGCCGAACAGCGGGATTTCGCGGCGCTGTTCCTTGGTGAGGATATAGGGGGCAAGAACCTCTTCGTCGGACATGGACTCCCAGGCGCCGGACTGGTCCTGGGCGCGGATGAACATGCAAAGGCTCTTGATGAAGGCGTCCTGGGTGGCGGTGGCGGTCATGACGGGACTCCTATTGGTTAATCTTCGTCGTCGACGAAGCGCTCGTCTCCGGCCTCGCCGTCGCGCATGGCCTTTCGCAGCCAGGGCGGCGGATTGCCCTTGAGCATGACGCGGACCCGCTCGATCACATCGGCGATGGGTTCGTCATTGGGCAGCTTGATGGGATGGACGTTGACGCGGACCACGCGGGCCGCCGCCGGGCCGCCGATGGCGCGGCAGAACAGCAGGGCGGCGCCCTTCAGAGCGGAAATCTTGGCGGCCAGGCGGTCCTCGCCGTCCTCCTTGTGATTGCCGTCCTCGGCGGAGACATTGTCGAACTGCACCGCTTCCAGGAAGCTGTGCCCCTCGGGCCCCACATCGTAGAACATGAAGGTCTTGGCGCTGGCGAAATGGGCGTCGACGCGCTGGCGGTCCTGGGTGGCGACGGCGATTCTCATGTGACCTCCTTTGATCTTCGGTCTTGATCCCTGGGACGGGGGCGCGGCGGGATCAACCAGCCGCAGCACTCTGGTGACCATGGGCGTGCTCCGACTGCTGGTGGGCGTGTCCGGGACGCTCCATCAGAATGTTGCCCAACTGGGTGATCAGATCGCGGGTGCCCCGATAGCCTGCGCTGGTCAGGTGGGCGGCGCCCAGGCGGTCGAACACCGGGAACCCGGCACGGAACAGCGGAATGCCATGATGGGCCGCAACCTGACGGCCGTTGGAATTGGCGATGATAAGGTCGGCGCCGCCAGCTTCCAGGATCTGGTCTTCCAGGTCCTCGAAATCGCCGACGATCACCCGCTCGGCCTTCAACTCGGCCAGCATGGGTACGGGCTGGGTGGTGACGGCCGCCGCGATTGTCGCGCCCATATCACTGACCAGCTTGCCCATGCTCCACAGCAAGGCGGGTTCGGCCGCGATGGCCACCGAGCGACCGCCGAAATAGAAGTGACCGTCCAGCATGGCATCGACCAGCTGCGAGCGCGCCCGGCGCTGGCGGGCGGGAACCGGAACACCGGCCACGGTGGACAGGCTGACCATCAGGCGGTCCACCGCCTCCAGGCCGGTCACCCGGTCGAGAACCACGGAAGGAACCCCGGTGATGTTTTCGGCGGTCTTGGCGGCGATGCGCATGTGTTCGCCGATGGCGATGGTCAGCCGCGCCCGTCCCATTTCGCGCACGCTGGCCACGGCGGTGCCGCCGAGCGTGGTGGGGGTATAGGAATCAGGCACATGGCCATCCAGCGAGTCCGACAGGTCGGGTAGGACCATGGCTTCCATGCCGAAATCGGCGACGATGTCCTTCAAGGCTTCCACGTCGCCGGGGGTGAGATGGGCGCCCGGCAGCAGATTGACCCGGTCCAGCTTGGCGTGATTGCCCGAGGGCTTGGCCAGGCTCTTGATGATGGCGGTGACCGCCTTGCCCCAGCCGGTCTCCAGCGAGCCCGAGAAGTCGGGCGCCGAGACGTCGACCACGGCGATATCGGCCAGTTCCTTGTTGCGCGCCCGGATGACCTTGACGTCGCCCGCCATGTCCTCGCCCCGGGTCTCGGTCAGCGCGGTGGAGATCAGGCCGATGATTTCGGGCTTGGCGCGCTTGGCGATGTTGAGGAGGCCTTCCTCCACCTGATCCATGCCACCCAGGATGGTGCTGATCTCGTTCATGGCGGTGGTCTGCAGCGGGATGGCCTCGCGGAAGTGGCGCACCATCATCACCAGGGCGAAGGCGGTGCACCCTTGCGAGCCGTGGAACATGGGCAGGCAGCCCTTCATGCCCATGAAGGCCAGGGCGGCTCCCAAGGGAGCGCTGACCTTCAGCGGCGAGGTGGACAGCGCCTTGTTATGATCGACGATAAGGGCCATCACGAATTCTCCCAGGGGGCGGGGGCGCGGACCTGCGCCCATATGGGGCTGTTGATGGAAAGATCGATCTCGCGCACCAGGGCCACCATGCCGTCATAGGCGGCATAGCCGTGGTGGCGTTCCTGATTGATGTCGATCCAAGGCGTGCGGGCCTTGAGCGCCACGAATTGCGACCGCCCGCCCGACAGCATCATGTCGGCCTTGCCATCCTTGAACATGGCGTACATATCGCGGGGCGTGATGGCGTCGGCCAGCTTCTCCTCGTCGCCGCCCAGGCGTTCCAGGGCCTTGGACTTGTCGGCCTCGGTGGCCTTGCGCACCGAGGATCCCACCACTTCCATGCCCACTTCCTGCAGGGCCTGGATCACCGACCAGCTTTTGACGCCGCCGGTATAGAGCAGGACCTTGCGGCCCGCCAGACGGGCCTTGTAGGGCTCAAGCCGGGCCCAGGCCTTGGCCTCTTCCTCGGCGATCAAGGCCTCGGTGCGGTCGGATAGCGAGGGGTCGGCACCGCGCTCGATCAGCATGCGGGCGATATTCCTGAGCGCGTCCGAAGTGTCGGAGATGCCGTAGAACGAGCCTTCGAAGTAGGGGATCCCCCACTTCTCCTTCATCTTGCGGGCCAGGGTGACCAGGGCCTGGGAACACAGCACCATATTGGCGCGCGCCGTATGGCAGGCCGCCACTTCGCGGTAGCGGGCGTCGCCGGTGATGGAGGCGCGCAGCCGGATGCCGAGCCTGGCCAGCAGGGGGCGGAACTGGTCCAACTCGCCCGCCACATTGTATTCGCCCAGGATGTTGATGTCGCAGGGACCGGCATCGTCGGGCTCGACCGTGCCGATGACATGCTCGAACAAGGCCTCGCCGCCTAGGCGGTTGCCGAGATTCTTGGAGCCGACGAAGCCGGGGGAGTTCACGGGGATGACGGGAGTGCCCAGACGCTCGGTGGCGGCGCGGCACACCGCGTCCACATCGTCGCCGATCAGCGAGCCCACGCAGGTCTGATAGACGAAGACGGCGGGCGGGTTATGCTTGGCGATGGCCTGCTTGATGGCCTTGTAGAGCTTCTTCTCACCACCGGCGATGATGTCCAGATTGGTGAGATCGGTGGTGAAGCCCTTGCGGTAGAGGTCCGATCCGCTGCTCCAGGAATTGCGCCCGTCCCAGGAATTGCCCTCGCAGGCGATGGGGCCGTGGACGAGGTGGACCACGTCGGTGATGGGCTGGAGCGCGATCTTAGCGCCGTCAAAGGCGCAACCACCGGCGGCGGCACCAGGGGTGAGCGACTTGCCGCAGCCCTTCTTGCGCTCGCCCTCGGACTTCGCCTGGTTGGTGGCGCATCCGGGCTCGTGCATCAGTTCGGCGATCTTGGCCTTCAGCATGGCGGACCTCGCGTAAAGCGGTTCGGGTCCTGACACGCAAGGGCCGTGCCATCATGAAAAATGGCGGAAATTCACGGGTGACGTTTTTTGCTGGGCGGCGATTGTCGGGGATGCGACAAGAGGAAATCCGACGATGTCGGCCAAATGGGGAGCCGTCATGAGTGTTTGCGTAAGACCGGCCCGGCCGGAAGACAGTGGCGATATCCTGCGCCTGCTTCGCCTGCTGGCGGCATTCGAGGGCGAGCCCGATGGCATCGCCACCACCGAGGAGATCCTCCGTCGGGACGGCTTTGGGCCAGAGCGGCGGTTCGAGGCCTTGCTGGCCGAACTGGATGGGCGCGTTCGGGGGCTGGTGGTGACCTATCTCGCCTATTCCAGTTGGCGCGGCGCGCCCACCCTGGTGGTGCACGACCTTTATGTGGAGGAAGAGGCGCGGGGAACCGGAGCCGGATCGGCCCTGTTGTCCGCCGCCGCCGCCCTGGCCGCCGAACAGGGCTGCTGCCGCATGGATGTGAATGTGGTGGCCTGGAATGCCGAGGGGCGGAAATTCTATGAGCGTCAGGGGTTCAAGGCCCTGACCGACTGGCTGCCCTATCGGCGCTGACGGCTATTCACAAAGTAAGAGCCCCGGAGAGGGCGGGTTCCTCTCCGGGGCGTCTCACGCGTTATTGGAAGGGTTGGGAGATTAACGCGTGAGGTCGTAGGAAATGTCGCTCGAAGCGTCGGCCACCTCGAAGATCCGGTCCAGGATCTCGACCAGGGTCCGCAGCGCACCCTGGTAACCCATGGTGGGGAAGCGGTGGTGGTGGTGACGGTCGAACACGGGGAAGGTCAGACGGATCAGCGGAATGCCGGTGTCCTTCTCCAGATACTTGCCGTAGGAGCTGCCGATGATCATGTCGGTCGGCTCGGTGAAGAGCAGGGAGCGCAGGTGCCAGAGGTCCTTGCCCGCCCACACCTGGCAATCGGCGCCGAAGGGCGACGCGGCCAGGAGAGCCTTCATCTGAGCTTCCCATTCCTTGCCGGCATTGGTGCACAGGCAGTGAGTGGGTTCGATGCCCAGTTCCAGCAGGAAGGAAGCCATGGACAGGACGAAGTCGGGATCGCCGAACACGGCGGCCTTCTTGCCATGGGTCCAGCCCTGGCTGTCGGCGATGGCGTCGACCAGACGGCCGCGTTCCTTCTCGATGGCCTCGGGGATCGCCTTGCCCGAAAGCTCGGAGATCTTCATCAGCATGGCGTCGGTGCCCGAAACACCCATGGGGTAGTTCAGGGAGGCGGTCGCCTGACCCTTGGACGCGACGTATTCCAGGGTCTTGTCCGAGCAGTAGTGCTGCAGGCCGATGGTGGCCTTGGCGTTGATGGCGTCACGGACGTCATCAAGCTTGGTGCCGCCGTCATACATGCGGAAGGTGCCGTCGGTGGGGGTGTCGAACACCTCCGAGACGTCGCCGACCAGGGTGTAATCGACACCCATGGTATCCAGGTAGCGCTTCAGTTCGCGGTTGTTGGCGACCGCGTAACCGTCGAAGCCGGGGATGATGTTGATCTTGCCGTTGGACTTGCCCGGCTTGACCTCACCCTTCTCGCGGTCCCAGAAGTAATTGAAGATGCCCTTGATCATGTTGTCGTAGCCGACCACATGGCTGCCGACGAAAGAGGGCGTGTGGGCGAAGGGAACGGGGAAATCGGTGGGAACCGCTTCCTTTTCCTTGGCGGTGGCGATGAAGGCCGAGAGATCGTCACCGATGACTTCCGCCATGCAGGTGGTGGAGACGGCGATCATCTTGGGCTTGTAGAGGTGCTTGGCGTTGAGCAGGCCCTCGACAAGGTTGTTCAAGCCGCCGAACACGGCCGCGTCTTCGGTCATGGAGTCGGACACGCAGGCCGAGGCTTCCTTGAAGTGACGGGCGAGGTGCGAGCGGAAATAAGCGGCGCAGCCCTGGGAACCATGCACGTAGGGCAGGGTCTCTTCGAAACCGGCGGCGGCGAACACGGCACCGAGCGGCTGACAGGCCTTGTGCGGGTTGATGACGGCCTGCTTACGGGCGAAGTTCTTCTCGCGATACTCCCAGCTCTTGGAGTATTCGAGCTGCTCGTTGACCTTTTCGTCGGACGGGCGGCACTCGTAATTGGCCTTCTTCTGGGCCAGCAATTCCTTGTACTCGGGCTCGGAGAACAGGGAAATGTGGTCCTTGATGTTTTCAGCGCTCTGCGGCATGGCAGTATCTCCTTATTCCTCCCCGCGCCCCCGGATATTGGGCGACACGCGGGGAGGGGATTTCCTAAAACCAGATCAGGGTCCGTGGGGAGGCTTTAAGCGGCCTTCCACGGGGCCTTGAGCTTGCCCCACACCGGGGCGTTGATGGCCATGTCCATGTCTCGCGCGAAGATGGCGAAGCCGTCATAGCCGTGATAGGGGCCCGAGTAGTCCCACGAGTGCATCTGGCGGAAGGGCACGCCCATCTTCTGGGTCGAGTACTTCTCCTTGATGCCCGAACCGACCAGGTCGGGACGGAGCTGCTCGATGAACTTCTCCAACTCGAACTCGCTGACATCGTCATAAATCAGCGTGCCTTCCTTGAGGTAGGTGGCGGTGCGCTGATAGTCGTCGTTGTGAGCGAACTCGTAGCCCGAGCCCACGATCTTCATGCCCAGGTCTTCATAGGCGGTGGCGGTGTGACGGGGGCGCAGGCCGCCGACATACAGCATGACCGTCTTGCCATCCAGCCGCGGCTTGAAGCGGGCGGTGACCGCATCCACCAGGGGCTGGTACTTGGCGATGACCTCTTCGGCCTTCTTCTGGATGGTCTCGTCGAAGGCGGCGGCGATCTTGCGGAGCGAAGCGGCGATCTGGGTCGGACCGAAGAAGTTGTATTCGATCCAGGGCATGCCGTACTTCTCTTCCATGTGACGGCAGATGTAGTTCATCGACCGGTAGCAGTGGATGAGGTTCAGCTTGGCCTTGGGGGCGCGCTCGATCTCGGCCAGGGTGGCGTCGCCGGACCAGGAACCGATGACCCGAAGGCCGATCTCTTCCAGGAGCTTGCGGCTCGGCCAGGCATCGCCGCCGATATTGTAGTCGGCGATCAGGTTCACGTCGTAGGGGCCGGTGGCCCACTCTTCCTCGGTGCCCTTCTCGAAGACCCAATCCCGGATGGCGTCGTTGGCGATGTGGTGGCCCAGCGACTGGGACACGCCACGGAAGCCTTCGCAGCGGACCGGAACGACCTTCTTGCCGATGTCCTTGGCCTTCTTCTTGGCGACGGCTTCAATATCGTCGCCGATCAGGCCGATCGGGCACTCGGACAGCACCGAGATGCCGTTGTTCAGCGGGAACAGCTCGTCCAGCTCGTCGATCATGATTTCGAGGTTCTTGTCACCGCCGAAAACGATGTCGCGTTCCTGGAAATCGGAGGTCACCTGCATGGTGACGAAGCTGTCGATGCCAACGGTGCCGGTGAAGTAGTTGCGGCGCTGGGACCAGGAATACTGGCCGCAGCCGATGGGACCGTGGGAGATGTGGACCATGTCCTTGACCGGACCCCACACCACGCCCTTGGCACCGGCATAGGCGCAACCGCGAACGGTCATGACGCCGGGAACCGACTTGATGTTGGACTTCACGCCGCAGGTCGGGGTGCCGTTCTCTTCGGTCTTGACGGTGCCGAGGTGGCGGGCGCGCTTCTTGGCCGACTTTTCCGGGTACTGATCGAGGACTTCCTTGATCAGCGCCTCGTTGGCGGCGGTGTCGTTGGTGTAATCGAGGCTCATGCCCCTTCTCCTTCTCTAGAGCTTCCACTTTGCCCGCCCCATCCGCCGACCCGGAAAAACCGGGGCGGCGGGGGACAGGTTAGGCGCTGATGCCGATCAACCGGCGCTGCAGAGGGTCTTTTCCTTGGCCTCGAGCTCGGCCAGGGCCTGCTCGTCGGACTTCATGATGCCGAACTCGAGCAGCATGTCTTCCAGCTCTTCCATGGTGATGGGGGTCGGGATGGTGCCCTTGCCGCCATTGTTATGGATCTTGGTGGCCAGTTCGCGGTACTCGCCGGCCTGCTTGGAGTCGGGGGCGTACTGGATGACGGTCTGGCGACGCAGCTCAGCGTGCTGCACGCCGTTGTCACGCGGCACGAAGTGGATCATCTGGGTGTTCAGCTTGGCGGCCAGGGCTTCGGCCAGCTCCAGCTCGCGGTCGGTCTGACGCTCGTTGCAGATCAGGCCGCCGAGGCGGACGCCGCCCGAACCGGCATACTTCAGAATGCCCTTGGCGATGTTGTTGGCGGCGAACAGAGCCATCATCTCGCCGGACATGACGATGTAGATTTCCTGAGCCTTGTTCTCGCGGATCGGCATGGCGAAGCCGCCGCAGACCACGTCGCCCAGCACGTCGTAGGACACGTAGTCCACGTCGTCATAGGCGCCGTTCTCTTCCAGGAAGTTGATGGCGGTGATCACGCCACGGCCGGCGCAGCCGACGCCCGGCTCGGGACCACCGGACTCGGTGCACTTGATGCCCTTGTAGCCGATCTTCATCACGTCTTCGAGCTCGAGGTCTTCCACCGAACCGGCCTTGGCGGCCAGATGCAGCACGGTGTCCTGCAGCTTGGTGTTGAGGATCAGACGGGTGGAGTCGGCCTTGGGGTCGCAGCCGACGATGAGGATCTTCTGACCCATCTCGACGAGAGCGGCCAGGGTATTCTGCGAGGTGGTGGACTTACCGATACCGCCCTTGCCGTAGAAAGCGATCTGACGAACCATGGGAATTTCCTTTCAGGTTGGCCTTCAAAATTTGCTCGGCGAGGACTGGGCCACCGCCACGGCCTCCTCATCGCAATGGGCGTGCCAGTTTGGTGTGCGCCGCAGCGACAAAAAATAAATCAATAAAAACAATGCGCTGCCACGGTGTGTCGGAGGTGTGCCCGCTTTTTGGGCGTCTGTGCGGAATCCGACAAACCATCCAGGCAGTGTTGCAACCCCAACAGGATCAGGGTTTTTGGACCTTCTGTCGGGTTCGTGCCGATGGGTATGAGTCTTGCATAAGATCGTGCTGAACTGAGGGGACTCGAGTCGACACATGAACGACGCGCGCGCGCATAGCATCGGCCACAGCACCAATCTGGTCGGATTGTCCACCAATCTGCTGGGATCCGCCGCCTTTAACGAGGACCCGCGCGAGCTTCACATCTCGGGTGTCCGCGAGATGAACAAGCAGTTGTTCGAGATGCTGGGGCAGTCCGACGGCCTGATGGATGCGGGCGATGCCTTTTATAAGTACATGATGGCCATGTTCGGCATCGATCCCGAGCAGCAGGAGGAGCTCCAGGGCACGCGCCGACGCTACCGGTCGAGCTTTCTGCGGCTTCTGAAAGGCTGGGGCTATGATTCCAACGCCCCCGAGGGCGCCGTTCTGAAAGGTTGGGTGGAAAGCCGCTTCGGGCTGTTTCCCACCTTTCATAAGGAGATGATCACCCGCTTCTCGACCCAGGGCTGGGCGACCTATGTGGACGAGAAGATGTCGTCGCGTTTCCACAACAACTCCATCTACTGTCAGCTGGACATGCTCTATGAGTTCTGCCAGTGGGGTCTGGCCCGCCATGCCGCCCCCGGCAAGACCCATCTGACGCTCTATCGCGGCATCAACTCCTTCGACGAACATCAGGTCGTCGAACGGCTCGACCGCAAGACCGTGATCATGCGCCTCAACAACCTGGCGTCGTTCTCGTCGGACCGCGAGGTCGCCGATTGTTTCGGCGACACCATTCTGACGGCCCATGTGCCGGTGGTGAAGGTGCTGTTCTTCAATACGCTGCTGCCCGTTCATCCCCTTAAGGGAGAGGGCGAATATCTGGTGATCGGTGGCGATTACCGGGTCACCGCGTCTTACTTCTGATTGGATTTCCCATGCGATTACCGTTTCTCGACCGTTCCCCCACATCCGGCCCCAGCCTTGAGGAGCGCGCCTTGGGCGCCTATCTGGGTTTCGCCGTGGGCGACGCCCTGGGAGCCACGGTGGAGTTTCTCACCAAGGGCGAGATCCGCGAGAAATACGGCCTGCACCGCAAGATGATCGGCGGTGGCTGGCTCCATCTGGCGCCGGGGCAGGTGACCGATGACACGGAAATGAGCCTGTGCCTGGGCCGCTCCCTGATTGCCAAGGGCGGCCTCGACCTCACCAATGTCTGCGAGGAATTCGCCGCCTGGCTGAAGACCGGGCCGGTGGATGTTGGCAACACCTGCCGCCGGGGCATCCGCCGCTTCATCACCAACGGCACTTTGGACGGTGGTTATTGCGAGGGCGATGCCGGAAATGGCGCGGCCATGCGCAATCTGGCCACCGCCATCGCCACCCTCAACCATCCCGATCTGATGGAGGAGTGGACCGTGGCTCAAAGCCACATTACCCACAATCACCCACTCTCGGACGATGCCACCCTGGCCCTGGGTCGCATGACCCAGTCGCTGCTGCTGGGTCAAGGCATGAAGGCGGCCCGCGACGAGGCCAACGCCCTGGTGGAGAAGCATAAATGCTTCAAATTCGAGACCTTCCGGGGCCAATCCACCGCCTATATCGTCGATACCATGCAGACGGTGCTGCATTTCTATTTCCTCACGGATTCCTTCCGTAACTGCCTGATCGAGGTGGTGAACCAGGGCGGCGATGCCGATACGACCGGCGCCATCGCGGGCATGCTGGCCGGAGCCACCTATGGTGTGCGCGAAATTCCCTCCGCCTGGCTGGGCAAGCTGGACAAGACGGTGACGGACGAAATCCGCACCCAGGTCCCGGCGCTGCTGGCCCTGGCGGACAAGCTGAAGTGAAGGAGGGCCAGGCGATGGCGTTGATCGTTTTCTACGAAAAGCCGGGCTGCATGAACAACACCCGTCAAAAGCAGCTATTGTCCAAATCCGGACATGACGTGGTGGCGCTTGATATCCGCGCCCAGGGTTGGAGCCCGGAAACCCTGCGGCCGTTCTTCGAGGGATTGCCCGTGGCGCAGTGGTTCAACCGGGCCGCCCCCAGGGTCAAGTCGGGCGCCGTGGTGCCCGAGACCGTGGGCGCCGAGGAGGCCTTGGCCGAGATGTGCCTGGACCCGCTGCTGATCCGTCGCCCCTTGATGGAAAGCGGCGGCCGCCGGATGGCGGGATTCGACGAGACGCTGGTGAATGACTGGCTGGGTCTGGCCCCGGCGCCGGAACCCCTGACCGAGACCTGCCCGCGAAGCGATGGAATCTGCTCGGTGCCGGGGCATCATTCCGGCCAGCATTGACCCAAGCCGGGGCGCGGCGCTTTCAAATGAAAAGGGCGGGACCTGTGTCCCGCCCTTTCTTGTCCCTATTGGCGACTACACCGCCTTGACGCTGTTGAGGAAGGTGTCCACATGCTTGCCCAGGCTGGTGCCAGCTTCTTCCAATTCCTCGGCCACCTTGTACATGTTCGAGGCCATCTCGCCGGTCAAATGGGCGGCCGATGACACTTCCGAGATATTGCTGGTCACTTCGTGATTGCCGTTGGCGGCTTCCTGCACGTTGCGGACGATTTCCTGGGTGGCGGCATTCTGCTCTTCCACCGCCGCGGCGATGGATGACACCACTTCGTCCACGCGCCCGATGGCGGTGCCCACCGTCTTGATGGCGTTCACCGCGCTTTGAGTGGTGGCCTGGATGCCGCTGATCTGCTCGGCGATCTCGCTGGTGGCCTTGGCGGTCTGGGTGGCCAGATGCTTGACCTCGTTGGCCACCACGGCAAAGCCCTTGCCCGCCTCGCCCGCCCGGGCCGCCTCGATTGTGGCGTTCAGCGCCAAGAGATTGGTCTGGGAGGCGATGTCGTTGATCAGGCTGACGATCTCACCGATCTTGACGGCGGCGGCGGACAGGCCTTCGACGGTGGAATCGGCGGTGTGCACGCCGTCCACCGCTTCCTGAGTGATGCGGGTGGTGTCTTGCACCCGGCGGCTGATCTCGTGGGTGGAGGCGCCCAGTTCCTCGGCGGCACTGGCCACGGTCTGGATGTTGGCGGTGGCCTCCTCGGCGGCGGCCGCCACCGCCGCACTCTGGCGCGAGGTCTGCTCGGCGGCGGCGTGCAGGCTGGTGGAGGTGGAGTGCACGCTTTGCACCGTCGTATCCACTTTGGTGATCACGCGGCGGATCATCACGTCGAAATCGGCGGTCAGCAGTTCGCGTTTGCGGCCGCGGCCTACTTCGCGCTCCTGCTCGGCGCGGGCTTCGGCTTCCAGTTGTTCGGCGCGGATGAGGCCGTCCTTGAAGACCTGGACGGCGCGGGCCATTTCGCCGATCTCGTCCTTGTTCTCGGTTGCGGGAATGGCGACGCTCTTATTGCCAGCGGCCAGTTGGGACATGGTGTCGGTCATGGCCTGGACCGGCTTGACGATGCTTCCGGCTATCAGAAAGGCCAGCACCAATCCGACGGCAAAGGCGGTACAGGACAGGATCAGGCCGCTGATGGTGGCGCCTTTCAGGCTGCCGACGGTATCGGCCTCCATGGCATCAAGGGCGGCCATCTGGGAATTGCGGGTGTCCTCGGCCAGCTTGGCGATGTCGCGGGCTTCGTCGCGCATGACGTTGTTGATTAGATTATCGAGGGCCAGGGTGGCGGCGATGACCTGACCAAAAGTCTCCTTGTATGTCAGGGCCAGTTCCGAGGTTTCCTTGGCCAGGCGCTTGCGGGTGGGGTTGCGAAGGCGGTCCTCCAGCGGATGCATGGCGGTCATGAATCGATCCAGTTGCGCCTTGACGTCCTGGGCGCCCTTGTCGCTGGGCTGCATCAGGAAGCGCGCCACCTGAAGGCGGGTCGCCATCAAGGCCTGCTCCACCTGTCCGGTAATGGCGGCGGCCTCGAAATCGCCATCGGCCATGGCGGAATGGGCAATGCTGGCCAGATCCTCCGTGGCCTTCCTGCCCATTCCGGCCAGTTGCTGGTTGGCCAGTTTGTCGCGCAGGGTATAGGTCTCGACGACCTTCTCGAAATTGGCAGAATACCCCTCCAACTGGGCCCCGATCTTCTTCAGGTTCTCCAGACGGGTGGGGTCGATGGTTTCGGCGATGGCTTGGGGCAAGGTCTTGCGGATATTATCGAACAGCTCCCGCGCCTTGGTCGCGTAGACCGCCTCGCCCGTTTCCGAATAGACACGGGCGTTGCGCCTGGCCTCATTGAAGGTGCCGACCATGACCGCCACCCGGACGGCGTTGTCGCCGACCTTGGCGTACTTTACCACCTGATCGGTTCCGGTACTCAGCCCGCTGGCTCCGATGATGGCAACCACGGCCAATAGGGCCAGAACAAGGCCAAAGCCCAAAAAGATACGGGCCTTGACGGTGAAGCGGGAGAGGAATTGTTGAAAAGCCATGGGGAGTCGCGCCTTAATCGTAAACCATAGGAGATAAGGTCATAGGTATGTGTGTTGCGAGCGTAGTGTGTACCAGGATATTCATCGTTTGAAGATGTAAAAATTTGAATCTTTTTTGATATTTTGATCAATAGCGCAAAATAATGAAGGGGCGCCCCGCCGGGGACGCCCCTTCTCGATCTGCAGGCTTCCGCCACCTATCGCCGCAGATCGATCTCCACGCCCGGCTCGCCCGAGAATTCCACAAGGATATTCTCGTCGCGGACGATGTACTGACAGGCCAGCCGGTAGGGCGGGGGCATGTCATTGGTCTCGGTATTGTCCAACTGGGCCTTGGTCATCTTGCCGTTGACGGAGAGCGTCAGCTTTTCCTTGTCGGTCAGGTGGATGCCGTGGGGCGCGCGATCGTCAAGGATGGTCACCTTGATCAGGCACGAGCCGCATTCGCCGTCCTGGCACTGGCAGGGAATGGCGATATTGTTCTGCTTGGCCACGCCCAGCAGGGTTTTGTTGTCGCCGGCCACCGCATAAACGGTGACGTCCTTTTCCAAGGTCGGCGCGCTGAAGGTCACATTGGCCATATTTCATCCTCTCCAAGGGTGGGTGGCGGCTATTAAGCCGTCTTGGCGGCGGTCATCAGGGCGACGGCCTCGGCCAGCGGCATGGTGATGGGGGTGATGCCCTCGACTTCCAGGAACTTGAGCTCGTTACGGGTCAGCTCTTCGGGGACCACGGCATAGCGCGGTCCGCCGCAGCGTTTGGAAATCTGGCGGGCAAAGGTGCGCAAAATCTGGTCATAGAAGCGGCAGCCCAGGAAGACGAAGCCGCGGTTGGACCGGCGATCCTTGACCAGTTGGGGAATGGGGGTGCCGATATCGATATCGGTCAGCACCTCCACATAGTCGGAATCCGACACCAGCACATCGCCGGTGGGCTGGGCCGCGCCATGGGGCTTGTACAGGACGGTGCGCCAGCTCTCGGCCACATCCTCGGCGACGATGGCGCCGTCGGGAGAGACGGCACGGAACCAGACGCCGCCATCCAGGCGCCGGGCTTTGGAGCAGCCCTGGACGATGCCCCAGCTTTCGCGCCCGACGGCCTCGAAGGCGGCCTTCATGGCGCCGTCATACCAAGTGTCGACCACCATGGGCAGCTTGGGCAGTCCCGCCAGCCAGCGGTGAAGCGCATTGGGTTCCGGGATGGGCTGAAAGAACGCGGCCATCAGCTTGTCCAGGGTGACCCGGTGCTTGTGGGTCTCGATATACTGGGCGGAATGCCAGAGATTGTTCTTGATGCGCCCAGGCACGCCCACCTTGGACGCCAGCGCCAGGGACAGGGTCCGAGCCCCCACCGGCACGGGCGGCTCCGCCTCGATGGTCAGCACGTCAGGCCCCAGAAAGGGGATGAGATTGCCCGCGGCAATCTCCGCGCCGACACCGGCGAGCAGCGAAAGTGGGGAGTCGAGCATGGCCGCGTCCTCCTGCATGAAGCTCAGTCGTCGCCGCCGGAAAGCTTTCTCGCATCGACGGTGATGGGCAGCTTGGTATCGGGCGGCATGTCGGGCATGGCGAAGGTCCAGCCATTGGCGATCTTGATGGTGCCGCCCCAGATGCCTTCCTTTTCGGATTCGACGACCAGTTCCTCGAGATCCTTCTTAGGCACGTAGATCTCGTACTTTTCGCCGACCTTGCGCAGCATGACCTTCATGACGCCTTCCTCTCGTTTTCCTCAAGCAGCTTCAGTTCGTGGGCCCGCATGCCGACCAGCATTCGGGCCTCCACGAAGTCCACGGAGTAGACATAGAAGCGGTTGAGATAGGTCCCCACCTGGGAGACGTAACCCCATTCGCCCTTGCGGATCAGGAACTCACCGATCCGCGATCCCGGATAGGTGCCGTCATTACGGACGTCCTTGAGCGCCATGACCTTGTCGCCGCGCTCAAAGGCGGGTTGATCCCACAACTCGAAATGCGTTCCGTCGTTCATGGCGACCTCCTCTATGTCCCGCAGAGTCTCGGTGCCCCCGACTCTCGTCGTCCCATCGGGCGCCTGACGCCTTCGGGACGACGAGGGAATAAGGGTCAGCCCTGAACGATGCAGCCCTCGACCGGGCACACCGCCTGGCACTTGGGGGCGTCGCCGTCACACTCGGTGCAGCCCGAAGCCTTGATGGTGTAGACGTCGTTCTTGATGGAGATGGCGGCGTTGGGGCACTCGAACTCACAGGCGCCGCAGGTGGTGCATTCGGAAGCGATGATCTTGAGAGCCATGATGTTTTCTCCTCTTCTCCAAGTTTTTTCTGCCCCTCGCCGGGCGCGGCCCTCCGGCCGCTTGGCCGCCGCCTCAATGGCGGCTGATCGCGAAAGTGCGCCAGTTTGGCGCTCTCCGCCTCTAAGCAATATCGGCGGTTTCGGACACCTGACCGAAGCGCTGGGCGTACCATCCGGCCACCGCCGTTTCAATGTAGTCGAAGGGGTAGGTATCCACCGCTTCGATGCCGGCTTTTTTCAGGTCGTCCTTGGGGCAGCGGCCAATCTTGGCCACGAACACCGTGTCGATGCCTTCCAGCGCGGCCAGGACAACATCCAGCTTGTCGTCGTCGCCATAACCGCCCTGGCAGTAATTGTCGGCCTTGCGGTGGCCCGAGAAGCGCACGCCCTTGGCGTCCACCTCGAAAATCTGGAATTCCTTGGCATGGCCGAAATGCTGGTTGATGCGTCCGCCACCCTTGGTGCAGACGGCGACCAGCTTGGCCGGAGCCTCCACTTCGGCCACGGCTTCGGCCAGTTCGGCCTCGGCGCCTTCCAGGGCCTTGGCACGGTCGGCGCGCTCGCGCTCCACCACTTCGCGGTAGAGGCGCCGGGGCGCGGGATCATAGGCGGCGGCCACTTCCGGCAGCTTGTCCAGGGTGAAGTCCTGGGACAGATCCTCGCCCAGCATGCCCACCGCATCGGCGCGGCATTGGCGGCAATGGCGCATCAGATTGGCGCCGCCAGCCAGCTTGTCCTGAAGGTCCTTCAGTTCGGCGGGCTTGGGGCCGCGCTGACCATTGAGGCCGAAAGCGGTGCCGTGGGCGGCGTCGGAAATCAGCGGCATGACGTTGTGCAGGAAAGCACCGCGCGCCTTGATCTCCTTGTTCACCTCGATCAGGTGCTGGTCGTTGATGCCGGGGATCATCACCGAATTGATCTTGGTGAGGATGCCGCGCGAGGTCAGGCCTTCCAGGCCTTCCATCTGGCGTTCGTGCAGGATGCGGGCTGCCTCGACACCGGTGTAACGCTTGCCCTTGAAGTAGATCCAGGGATAGATCAGCGCGCCGATCTCGGGGTCCACCATGTTGATGGTGATGGTGACGTGGTCGATATTGTGTTCGGCCAGTTCGTCCAGATGGTCGGGCAGGGCCAGACCGTTGGTCGAGATGCAGTATTTCAGGTCGGGCAGCAGCTTGGACACTTCGCGGAAGGTGGCCGAGGTCTTCTTCCAGTCGAACATGGAATCACCGGGACCGGCGATGCCCAGGACCGAAAGCTGCGGCACCTTGACCGCCACCGCCGCCACCTTGCGCGCCGCCTGTTCGGGCGTCAGCTTCTCGCTGGTGACGCCGGGGCGCGATTCGTTGGCGCAGTCGTATTTCCGGTTGCAGTAATTGCACTGGATGTTACAGGCCGGGGCCACCGCCACATGCATGCGGGCGAAGTAGTGGTGGGCTTCCTCGGAGTAACAGGGGTGGTCCTTGACCTTGTCCCAGATATGCGCGGGCATGTCGCCCTGGCCCTTGTCGGACCCGCAAGAGCTGGACGAACAGCCGCCGGTGGGCGCGGCCGGGCTCGCGGCGGGGGCCATGGGCCCACGGGCGATGCTGGAGAGAGAGATGACGTTGCTGGACACCGGCGGCCTCCTCGTCAGGGGTTCTATGCCGGTGGTCTTTGCAATGACGATGCCAAGTGCTGCATCGCGAAAAATGGCGGAAATGCTTGGGTTTTGGCTTTGTCGCATCCCCGACAAAGGGGCGGGGATGCGACAATGTTCCGTGATTGTCATCCCGAGGTGTGAGCCGAGGGATCTCCGTTTGCTCTGCCGATGCCGACTTGGCGTCGTCATGCCAGGCGGAGATCCCTCGACTTCGCTCGGGACGACAGTGATGGTCTACCCCAGGATCTTCTTGGACAGCATCTCGTTGACCATGGCCGGGTTGGCCTTGCCCTGGGTCGCCTTCATCACCTGGCCGGTGAACCAGCCGAGCAGGGCGGTCTTGCCCTCCTTGACCTGGGCGACCTTGTCGGCATTGGCGCTGATCACCGCATCCACCGCCGCTTCGATGGCGCCGGTATCGGTAACCTGCTTCATGCCCTTTTCCTCGACGATGACCGAGGGCGCCTTGCCGGTTTCCACCATCAGGGCGAAGACGTCCTTGGCGAGGCGGCCCGACAGCGTGCCGTCCTTGATCAGGTCGATGAGAGCGCCCAGATCGGCGGCCGAAACGGGCGGGTTCTCGATGGTCTTGCCCGTGGCGTTGAGCGCGGCGAAGAAGTCGCCCATCACCCAGTTGCAGGCCATCTTGGAGTCGCGGCCCTTGGCCACGGTCTCGAAGAACTCGGCCGAGGCCTTTTCGGCGACCAGCACACCGGCGTCATAGGCGTTGAGGCCGTATTCCGCCATGAAGCGGGCCTTCTTCTCGTCGGGCAGTTCGGGCAGTCCGGCCTTGATGCCATCGACGAAGCTCTGCTCGATCACCAGGGGCAACAGGTCGGGATCGGGGAAATAGCGGTAGTCGTGGGCGTTCTCCTTGGACCGCATGGACCGCGTCTCGCCCTTGACCGAATCGAACAGCCGGGTTTCCTGCTTGATGGTGCCACCGGCCTCGTAGACGTCGATATGGCGCCTTGCCTCGAACTCGATGGCCTGCTGGACGAAGCGGATGGAGTTGACGTTCTTGATCTCGCAGCGGTCGCGCAGTTCGGTGGAGCCTACGGGCCGCACCGACACATTGGCGTCGCAGCGCATGGAACCTTCCTGCATGTTGCCGTCGCAGGTTTCCAGATAGCGCAGGATGGAGCGCAGCTTGGTGAGATAGAGACCGGCCTCTTCGGGGCTGCGCAGGTCGGGCTTGGAGACGATCTCCATCAGCGCCACGCCCGAGCGGTTCAAGTCGATGAACGACTTGGCCGGGTGCATGTCGTGGATGGACTTGCCCGCGTCCTGCTCCAGGTGCAGGCGCTCGATGCCCACGGTGCGCGTGCCGCCATCGGGCAGATCCAGGATCAGCTCGCCCTCGCCGACGATGGGCTGGTCGTACTGGCTGATCTGATAGCCCTGGGGCAGGTCGGCGTAGAAGTAGTTCTTGCGGGCGAACACGCTGGTCAGGTTGATGCGCGCTTTAAGGCCCAGCCCGGTGCGCACCGCCTGCTCGACGCAAATGCCATTGATCACCGGCAGCATGCCGGGAAAGCCCGCATCCACGAAGCTGACTTGGGTGTTGGGCTCGGCCCCGAACTCGGTAGCGGCGCCGGAAAACAGCTTGGCCTTGGAGATGACCTGGGCGTGAACCTCGAGACCGATGACGATCTCCCAATCGCCGGTGTCGCCCTGAATGATGTACGCCATGTCAGATACCCTCCGGCTTGGCGGTAAAGTTCGCGGCCGTTTCCATCACGCCCGCCACGCGGAACACCGTCTCTTCATCGAAGGGACGCCCGATCAGCTGCAGGCCCAGCGGCAGCCCGTCCTTGGACAGACCGGCGGGCAAGCTGAGGCCGGGCAGACCGGCCATGCTGGTGGGGATGGTGAAGACGTCGTTCAGCCACATGGTCACGGGATCGTCGGTGCCCTCGCCCTGGCCGAACGCCGCCGAGGGCGCGGTGGGGGTGAGGATGATGTCGACACTCTCGAAGGCCTTGCGGAAATCCTCGGCGATCAGACGGCGCACCTTCTGGGCCTTGGCGTAATAGGCGTCGTAATAGCCCGCCGACAGCACATAGGTGCCGATCAGGATGCGGCGGCGCACTTCCGCGCCGAAACCGGCGGCGCGGGTGTTCTTGTACATCTCGTCGAGCGTCTTGCCCGGCACCCGCAGGCCGAAGCGCAAGCCGTCATAGCGGGCCAGATTGGACGAGCACTCGGCGGGCGCGATGATGTAATAGGTGGGAAGGGCATATTTGGTGTGGGGCAGGCTGATCTCCACCGGAGTGGCGCCCGCCGCCTTGATCCATTCGATGCCCAGTTCCCACACCTTGGCCACTTCGTCCGACAGGCCGTCGGGGCGGTATTCCTTGGGGATACCCACCTTGAGCCCCCGGATGTCGCCGGTCAGCGCCTTTTCGAAATCCGGCACGGCCATGTTGACCGAGGTGGAATCCTTGGGGTCATGTCCGGCCATGGCGCCCAGCATGATGGCGCAGTCACGCACGGTGCGCGCCATGGGACCCGCCTGATCGAGCGACGAGGCAAAGGCCACGATGCCGAAGCGCGAGCAGCGGCCATAGGTGGGCTTGATGCCGGTGATGCCGCAGAAGGCGGCGGGCTGGCGGATGGAGCCGCCGGTATCGGTGCCCGTCGCGGCCATCACCATACGCGCCGCGACCGCAGCGGCCGACCCGCCCGAGGAGCCGCCGGGAACCAGCTTGGCCTTGGGGGCGCTCGTCTTCTTCCAGGGATTTTCCACCGCGCCGAAATAGCTGGTCTGATTGGACGAGCCCATGGCGAATTCGTCGAGGTTGAGCTTGCCCAAGGAAACGGCGCCAGCGGCCTTCAGCTTGCCCGAGACGGTGGATTCATAAGGCGGCTTGAAGCCTTCCAGGATGTGGCTGGCCGCCGTGGTCTGCACACCCTCGGTGCAAAACAGATCCTTGATGCCGATGGGCAGCCCGTCCATGGAGCCAGCCGTGCCCGCCTGACGGCGCGCATCGGACGCCTTGGCGGCATCGAGCGCTAGGTCCGGGGTCTCGACGATGAAGGCGTTGAGATGGCGCTGGGCCTCGGTCGCCTTGATGTGCGCGCTCGTCAACTCCACGGCGGTGAACGCGCCCTTGGCCAGCCCGTCGCGGGCCTCGGCCATGGTGAGGTCTGTCAGCTTGGTCATTATTCCACCACCTTCGGCACGGTGAAAAAGCCCTCGGCGGCTTCCGGCGCGTTGGCCAGCACCAGATCCGGGTAGCCGCCGTCATTGATCACGTCGGCCCGCATGGGCGCCGTGATATCGGCCACCGAGGTCATGGGCGCGACGCCATCGGTGTTCACCTCGGAGAGTTGCTCGACGAAGTGGAGGATGTTGGACAATTCGCCGGCGAGGTGGTCGAGTTCCTCGTCCTTGACTTCGATGCGCGCCAATTCGGCGATGGCGCGGACGGTGGCTTTGTCGAGCGACATGGGCCTGCAAAACTCCGGTAAATCTGGGTGGCCGGACGTTAGCATCCAGGCAACGACGGTGCAAGCCGTGCGGGCTTGATCTTTGCCAGCGCTGGGCGCATCAAGAATACATGCTGATTCGACGCCCTGCCGCCCCATGACCTCCATCGCCTATCACCTCCAACGCGCCCCCGTCGGTGTGGTCCTGGTGGACAGCCAGGGGCGGGTGAGCGCCTCCAATTCCCTGGCGCGCAGGCTGTTGGAGCCGGTGGGAGGAGCCATCATCGGAGCCGATCTCATGGCGCTGCATCCCGAATCGGCGCGGGCCAAGGTTCAGTGGTTGCTGGATTCCGCCCGTGCCCGGCCGGATGAACCGGCGGGTATGGCCATGACGCTGCCCTTCGGCACGCTGGTGGCCCGTGTGACCACGGTGGAGGGCGCCGATGGGCCCGGCTGGTGCCTGATCTTCCATCTGCCGGACGGCTTCAGCCTCAAGGAAGGCCAATCCGGCCCGGCCTCGGCCGATAGTCTGGTCAAGCTGCCGGTGGGCTCGGGCAGCGGACCGGCGCTGCTGGATGTGGCCTCGGTGGTGCATCTGGAGGCCGAGGGGCACTACACCCGCGTCCATACCGCCGACGGGGCGCATTTCTGCCGCCTTTCCCTGGCCCAGTTGCTGAAGCGCCTGGATCCCGCGGTGTTCCTTCAGGTTCACCGCCGCCATATCGTCAATCTGGTCCATGCCGAGGCCATTGACCGCAGCGATGGGCATTGGGCGCTGGTCATGGCCGCGCCCGGCCGTCCCCGCGTGCCGGTGGCCAGGGCGCGGGTGGAACTGGTGCGGCGGCGCCTCGCGGTGTAATACTGTTCATGCAGTCCATTCGACCGTTCGTGCAGAGCCTGCGCGCTTCGGGCAAGGCCGGTTGCCGCCAGTGTCGCCCGTCGCCATGGTGCTCCCGCACAAGGAGGCATCATGACCGCGACCACTCAGGCCGACCGCTATATCAGCTTTACCGGGATCGACTGCGACGGCAACGCCAAGATCGTGTTGGAGCGGGTGGTGGCCCTGGTGGCCTTGCCCGAACACGCCAACTGCTTCTGGGACCGCTTTTTGATCCGTCTGGCCGAGGCCGACAAGGTGGGGGCGCGCAAGGCGGACGAGCTTTGCCTGGCCTGTTCCAACACCTATTACATCGAAGAATTGTTCGAGGCAGCGGGGGACGAACTGGGGCTGGCGGCGCTCAGGCGGCTGGAAGACGAGTGCTGCTGAGCCTGCTTTAGTAGGGTATGGTGCGGTCCATGCCCATTCTCTCTCCCGTCGAACTCCTTGGTTCTCTCTCCCGCGACCAGCGTTTGCTGGGCCTCGATCTGGGGTCCAAGACCATCGGTCTGGCGCTTTCGGACGTCAGCCGCACCATCGCCACGCCATTCGACACCATCCGCCGCACCAAGTTCACCAAGGATGCCGAACAACTGCTGGCCATTGTCGATAAGCAGGATGTGGGCGGTCTGGTCCTCGGCCTGCCGGTGGAGATGGACGGGTTCGAAGGCCCGCGTTGCCAGTCGGTGCGCTCGTTTGCCGCCAATCTGGCCCGGCTGCGCGACATGCCCATCGCCTATTGGGACGAACGCCTGTCCACCTCCGCCGTGACCCGCACCTTGCTGGAGGCGGATTCATCGCGCAAACGCCGGGCCGAGGTGGTGGACAAGATGGCCGCCGCCTATATCCTGCAAGGGTTGCTGGATAACCGCAGCGGCTTCGCTTGACCAATGTCAGGTCGCCGGGCCGCGGCCCCGGCTAGGATGCCTCCCGTTCAATGGGGGGAACATCTGCCATGATTCGTCGTCTTGCCTTTGCCCTGTGCCTGATAGCGCTCCCCGTGACGGGCGCCGAGGTGATCTGTCCCGACCTGTCCACCGCTCAGCAGGTGGGCAATTGCGCCAGCGAGCAGGAGCTGAAATTCAGTTTCACCGGCTATTGCAGCGACAATCAGCGCCTCTATGACAAGGAGGACGGGTCCTGCCTTTCGCTGGAACACTATAAGAAGATCAAGGATGTGTCCTTGTGGGAAGCGGGCGAGTTTCAGGGTTATCTGCATTGCTCGCTGCCCGCCGAGACCATCCGGGCGTCAAAGCTCCATCATATGGGCGCGGTACGCATCGGCCCCATGACCCGTGTCGTGTGCAGCTACGACAATGGTCTGGATCTCACGTATCGCACCAAAGCGCCCTGTACCGTCGAGGGGAGCCGGGCGGTGTGCAAGGACTAGCGGCGGCTTTCGCGACTCCCGGGGCCCGGCTCGAGGTCGGGATAACAAGAATAATAGTATCGTCATCCCCGCGCAGGCGGGGATCCAGGGGGGCTCATCGCACCATATCCGCATACAGATCGTGCCACATGGGATTGTCCCGTTCGATCAGTGCCAATTTCCAGTCCCGTCGCCAGCGCTTGATCCGTTATTCGCGCACGATTGCGGATTCCATGGTTTCGTGGAACTCGATATAGACCAGGGTGTGGACGGCGTGGTCCCGAGAAAACCCTTCGACAGCACCGCTCTTATGTTGCCAGATTCGTTGCACAGGATCGCTGGTGACGCCCACATAGAGCGTTCCATTCCGTTGGCTGGCGAGGATGTAGACTGCTGGGCGCAATGGAACTGCGACTCCTGGGTCCCGGCTCAAGGCCGGGATGACGATATTCCTGCTACTCCACGAACTCGATCTTGCCGCTGGGCAGAAGATAGAGCACCAGGGCGCGGCCGCCCTTGACCGTGGGGCGGTGGGCCGAATTGGGGCCGTAGACGCACCAGCCGCGGCCCTTGCCGTCGAATTTGGCGGTCTCGTCCACCGGCATGACCAGACAGATTTCGCCGAGGGGATGGCGGTGCAGCGGGCCGACAATCTCGGTGAGGTCGACCACGTCCACCGATAGATCAAGCGTTTCTGGGCTGGCCTGGATCACCCGCCCGAAGCGGCGGCCCGGCCCGCCCTGGGTGCACATCCAGCCCGATTTGATGGCCGAGATACAGGCGAATTCCATGGCCATGACATCGGCGCCGGAGGCCGGAAAGCGCTGGTTGAGCGCATCGGCGAGGGCCCGGTCCACGGGTTTGCCCGCGATGAATTCGATGACCGGCTGCATCAGGGATGCGAATTGTTCCTGGGTCATCGTGGCTCTCCAAAGTCTAGGGGAGGCGGGGCTGAGCCAGTGATCTTAGCAGATGATCAGCCAAAGTGCAGGCCATCATGGCCTCGGCCACCGGCACGGCGCGGATGGCGACGCAAGGATCGTGGCGGCCCTTGGTGGAGACCTCCACATTATTGCCCTTGGCGTCGACGCTTTGCTTGGGCGTCAGGATGGAGGAGGTGGGCTTGACCGCCAGGCGCACCACCAAGTCCTGGCCGGTGGAAATGCCGCCCAGGATGCCGCCCGCATGGTTGGACAGGAATTTGACGCAACCGTCATTGCCCATGCGCATCTCGTCGGCGTTTTCCTCGCCCGACAGGGCGGCGGCGGCGAATCCGTCTCCGATCTCCACGCCCTTGACGGCGTTGATGCTCATCATGGCATGGGCCAGATCGGCGTCCAGCTTGTCATAGACCGGGGCGCCCAGGCCCACCGGCACGCCGGACGCCACCACCTCGACCACGCCGCCGATGGAGGAGCCCGATTTGCGGATGGTGTCGAGATAGTCTTCCCAGGCCTTGGCGGCCTTGGCATCGGGGCACCAGAAGGGGTTGTTGCTCAGTTCCGCCCAGTCCCAGGCGGCGCGGTCGATGGCATGCGGCCCCATTTGCACCATGGCGCCCTGAATGGAGAGGCCGGGCGCCAGGGCGTCCAGCACCTTGCGGGCGATGGCGCCTGCCGCGACCCGCATGGCGGTTTCCCGCGCCGATGAGCGTCCGCCGCCGCGATAGTCCCGGATGCCGTATTTCTGCTGATAGACCCAATCGGCATGGCCGGGACGATAGGTGTCCTTGATCTCGCCGTAATCCTTGGACCGCTGGTCGGTGTTTTCGATCAACAGGCCGATGGAGGTGCCGGTGGTCAGGCCCTCGAACACGCCGGACAGGATCTTCACCGCGTCGGGCTCGCGCCGCTGGGTGGTGAAGCGGTTCTGTCCGGGCTTGCGCTGGTCGAGGTAAAGCTGGATATCGGCTTCGGTCAACGGGATGCGCGCGGGCACCCCATCGACCACGCAGCCGATGGCCGGTCCATGGCTTTCGCCAAAGGTGGTGAAGCGGAACAGATGTCCAAATCCATTTCCGCTCACAGGCTTAGTCCTTGGCGACGGTGATGTCGGGGGCGTCCACCGCCTTCATGCCGACCACGTGGTAGCCGCAATCCACATGATGGGTTTCGCCCGACACGCCCGACGACAGGCCCGACAGCAGATAGAGGCCCGCGCCGCCGATGTCTTCCAGGGTGACGTTGCGCTTCAAGGGGCTGTTGTACTCGTTCCACTTGAGGATATAGCGGAAGTCGCCGATGCCCGAGGCCGCCAGGGTCTTGATGGGACCGGCCGACAGCGAGTTGACGCGGATGCCCTGGCCGCCGAGATCGACGGCGAGATAGCGCACGCTGGCTTCCAAAGCCGCCTTGCACACGCCCATGACGTTGTAATGGGGCATCACCCGCTCGGCGCCGTAATAGGTGAGCGTCAGCAGCGAACCGCCATCGGGCATCATGGCCGAGGCCCGGCGCGCCACCGAGGTGAACGAGAACACCGAGATGTGCATGGAGGTGAGGAAGTTTTGCAAGGACGTGTCGGCATAGCGACCGCGCAACTCGTTCTTATCGGAATAGCCGATGGCGTGGACCACGAAGTCCAGCTTGCCCCAGCGCTTTTCCAATTCGGCGAAGACGGCGTCGATGGACGCCTCGTCCGAGACGTCGCAGGGCAGAACGATGTCGGAGCCGACGCTTTGCGCCAGAGGACGGACCCGCTTTTCCAAAGCCTCGCCCTGATAGGTAAAGGCCAGTTCGGCACCTTGGGCGCGGGCCGCCTGCGCGATGCCCCAGGCGATGGAGCGATCATTGGCGACGCCCATGACAAGGCCCTTCTTGCCAGCCATCAGGGGAGCGGGAGAAGTCATGCGGTCCTCGTTTCTCAGGTAGAACGGATCAGTGGCGCCGAAACGGGCCACGGCTCCCCTACATACACGAAACAGGCCAAGGGGCAAAGGCTATCCCAGAATTTCGCCCAGTTCAGATTTCTTCGCCCTTTCCCGCTCGAAGCTGCTGAGTTCCGAACCCAGCGCATCGCGGATGGAGATCATGCCCACCGGAATGGCATGATCCACCACGGGGATATGGCGGAACCCGTTGTCATGCATCAGGTGCAGCGCATGGCCCAACTTGCGGTCGGCGGTGATGGTCACGGGATTGGCGGTCATTACCAGGGCCAGGGTGGTGGTATCGGGATTGACGCCCTCGGCCAGGACCCGAAATAGACAGTCGCGCTCGGTGAAGATCCCCTGAAGCCTGCCTTGGTGGTCGGTGACCATGACAGCTCCGACCCGGCGTGCTTTCATCTGGCGGGCGGCCTCGCGCACCGTGGTGCCGGCTGGCATGGCCAGAACCGTCTGGTCGCGAATGACGTCCCTGATCAAACGAACCGGCATGTGGGCCTCCCTGATCTTCGGGGATGCCATCACTATGAACCTGTACGGAAGTTTGGGCAATCGGCACGAAAAAGGGCGCGGCCCTGGAAGGTCGCGCCCTTTCGCGTCAAAATCCCGAAAGGCTTAGAGGGCCTTGAGATTGACCGCGGAGCTCTTGCCCTTGCGGGGGTCGCGCTCGGTCTCGAAGGACAGCTTCTGGCCTTCCTTCAGGTTGCCGATGCCAGCGCGCTCGACGGCGGAGATGTGAACGAAGATGTCGGCCGAGCCGTCCTCGGGCTGGATAAAGCCATAACCCTTGGTAGCATTGAACCACTTAACGGTGCCGTTCGGCATGGGAACCTCCAAATAACTAGTAGTACCCCGCATGCTCTCATGCGGGGGGGCCTATCGTTCGACCAGCGATGACACCTGAAGCGGCGCCGGATTCCCTTACGGTGAATCTGCGGCAGGTAGAAAGACGTGTGGCAGCATGGACCGCCCGGCGGCGGAATACAAGGTGAAAGCGGAATCGCGGGCGAAATTAGCGCCGGTCGATGGCCTGATAACTTCTGCCCACCCGCTGCAGCGCCTGTGTGGGGGTGAGGATGGTGGCCCAGCCGTCGATGCGCTCGGAGGTGACGAAGACGCTGTCGGAATCGGCGAAGCCCCAGCCAATGGGGGTCCATCCCCTGGTCGTCCATCCCGCCACCAGCAGCGGCTGGCCCTTGGCCGAAGTCCAGGCCGGAGAATCGATCAAGATGAACAGTTCCGCCTGGCCGTCCTCATTGAGGTCGATACGCCCGGCGCGGACCTGATCGCGGAAAAAGCCATGGGTTCCGCCCGCATTGTAATAGGCCTTCCACTGGGTGCGCAGCAGCAGGTCGATATCGGGCGTCTCGCCCTCGGGCAGGGGCTGCAACGCAACCTGCGCCATCAGGCGGCCGAAATCCTGGGCCGTGGCGCCAAGGGGCAAGAGCAGCAGGGTGAGAAGGGCGAGAATGATGCGCATGGTCGCTTTCCTGGGACGGGGGAACATTACGGGGCGGGGGTGGGAACGTCAATGCTGCGACGCAAACACACTAAAACAAGTGTATATAATATATTCATGGCAATATTTTTGTGTTGAATTCGTTCATCCGCTGCTGTATGACGGTATTCGAAATGTGAAATTGAGCCGCGAGGACCCCGAGATGAGCTTTTCAGAGATTGGCCTGATCGAGTTGGACCCCAGCCAGGTAAAGGCTTTGCTGGATAGCGGCGAGGCGGTTCTGGTCGATGTGCGCGAAGACGATGAATTCGCCGAGGAGCATATCGAGGGCTCGGTTCTCTACCCCATGAGTGATTTCGAGATCGAGACCTGGCCCAATTTTCCCGACCGCAAGATCGTCATTTCCTGCCTGGGTGGTGTCCGTTCGGCCGCCGTGGCGCGCAAGCTGATTTCGGCGGGCCAGGGCTGGGCAGTCCATCTGAAGGGTGGTCTCAACGCCTGGCGCGATGCGGGCCTGCCCACGGTGACGGGCGTCTGACTTTTACTTTCCTCTCGATACCCCACCTTGAAGGGCGGCTGCTGGACGTAGCCGCCCTTTTTCTCTTTAATCCAGGGGCAGTGGAATAGAGAGAGACATTATGCGCCGCATCGGTCGAGTCCTGGTCGCCTTTCTGGCCGTTTCCGGCTTCGTCTTCCTGGGGCTGATGGGCCTGGGGATCTGGGCGGGCATCCATATGGCCGAGGGTGACGGCAAGGAGGTGCCCGAGCGGGTGGTGCTGACTCTCGACCTGGACGCGCCCTTCCGTGACACGGGGGAGGCCAATCCCCTGGCCCAGTTGTCGGGCGAACGCTCCTATGGTCTGCGCCAGACGGTGGAGGCCCTGGACCGCGCCGCCTTGGACAGCCGGGTGACCGGCCTGTTCGCCACAATGGGCCATTCCAGCCTGGGCCTGGCCGGGCGCCAGGATCTGCGCGACGCGGTGATCCGTTTTCGGGCCTCGGGAAAATCGGCGGTGCTGTTCGCTGAGACCATGGGCGAGGGTGGTTCGGGGACTCTGGATTACTATCTGGCCGCCGCCTTTTCCCAGGTCTGGCTGCAGCCCTCGGGCGATGTGGGGCTGACTGGATTATGGGTAGAAAGCCCGTTCATCAAGGGCACGCTCGACCTGCTGGGCATGAAGGCTCAGTTCTCCGGCCGCCATGAATACAAATCGGCCATCGACATGTTCACCGAGACCGGATTCACCCCGGCTCACCGCGAGAATCTGGGGCGTCTGCTGGATTCCTGGTCCGAGCAGATCATTTCCGGCATCGCCGCCAATCGCGGCTTGCCCGAGGACAGGGTGCGCGATCTGATGGGCAAGGGGCCCTTCCTGGCCTCCGAAGCCTTGAACGCCAAACTGGTGGACAAGGTCGGTTATCGCGACCAGGCCTGGGAGATCGTGGCGGGCATCGGCACGGACAAGGCCGAGGACATGGATCTGGCCGATTATGCCGGTCATCTGGACAAGGCGCGCGGCGGCGCCAAGATCGCGCTGATTTCCGGCATCGGAGCCATTCATCGTGGCGAGTCCCGCCACGGACTGGACGGCGACGGTGATTTCGGGGCCCAGACCGTGGCCGAGGCCTTCCGCGATGCGGTGGACGACGACAAGGTCAAGGCCATCTTGTTCCGGGTCGACAGCCCAGGCGGCTCCTACACCGCCTCGGATACCGTTCATCACGAGGTGGCGCGCGCCCGCGCGGCGGGTAAGCCCGTGGTGGTCTCCATGGGCAATTACGCCGCTTCGGGGGGCTATTTCGTCGCAATGGGCGCCGACCGCATCATCGCCGCGCCGGGAACCATCACCGGTTCCATCGGCGTGTTCACCGGCAAGGTGGTGCTGGAAGACTTCTGGAAGAAGCTGGGGATCAGTTGGGACCAGATGCAGCGGGGCGACAATGCCGGTATCTGGAGCGCCAACCAGCCTTTCACCCCTCAGGCCAAGGCCCGTATCGACGCATTGCTCGACCACATCTATGCCGATTTCACCGGCAAGGCCTCCCAGGCCCGAAACCTCGACGCCGCCCGCATGGACAAGCTGGCGCGCGGGCGGGTCTGGACGGGGGCCGATGCCAAGGAATCCGGTCTGGTGGACGGTTTGGGCGGCTGGACCGAGGCCTTGGCCCAGTTGCGGCAGGTCGCCGGGCTCAAGGCCGACGAGCCGCTCTCCCTGGTGGAGTTCCCCCGCCCGCGCAAGCCGTGGGAAGTTCTGGCCGAAAGCCTGGGCGGCGGCGGGGTGGCCGAGCGGCGCATCCTGTCCCGCATCGAGCCCCTGCTGAATGTGCTGTCCCCCGTGCCAGGCGCCCAGTTGCGCGCCCCCGATCTGAGGGGGCCACGATGAGCGACGTCAAAACCGTCGTCGTCACCGGCGCGTCGCGCGGCATCGGCCACGCCATCGCCCGGCGCTTTCTGGCCGAGGGCTGGCGGGTTATCACCTGCGCCAGGGCCGATGTGCCCAAGGAGTGCATGATCGACCGCAATTGGGCCTGCCATATCGTCGCCGATCTGGCCGAACCCGCCTCGGCTCAGGATTTCGTCGCCAAGGCCAATGCCTGGCTGGGGTCGGAGCCACTGCACGCCCTGGTCAACAATGCCGGTGTCAGTCCCAAGACCCCTTACAAGGAGCGGTTGGGCGTGCTGAACGGTTCCATCGACGGCTGGAAGGATGTTTTCGAGCTGAACTTCTTCGCGCCGCTGCGCCTGGCCCGTGGATTTGCCAGCGCCCTGCATCGCGGCAAGGGTGCCATCGTCAACATCACCTCCATCGCTGGACATTATGTCCATCCCTTCGCGGGATCGGCCTATTCCACCTCCAAGGCGGCGCTGTCGGGTCTGACCCGCGAAATGGCCGCCGAGATGGCGCAACTGGGAGTGAGGGTCAATGCCGTGGCGCCCGGAGAAATCCGCACCGAGATGATTTCGGCCGAATATGAGGCCTTGGTGCCGCGCATTCCGCTCGAGCGCATGGGCACCACCGAGGATGTGGCCGGAACCGTATTCCGTCTGTGCGGACCCGACTTCGCCTATGTGACCGGCACCGAGGTGTTCGTCACCGGCGGCCAGCATCTTTATTGATGGCGGTCAGCGGAAATAGGCGGGTTCCGCCCCGGTGATCTCGCCCATATGGGCCAGGATATAGCGCATCAACTTGGTGGTGGGGGCGAACTCGCCGCGCACGATGCCGCCTTCAGCCCCTTTGACGGTGATGATGGCCTCGACAGTGTCATCCAGGGAGTGAAGATCCGACAGGGTCAGGCGGATGCGGTCCCCGGCCTTGCGGCCTGTTCCCTGGAAGCTGACCCCGGAAATGGAGATATTCACCACCGGAAAGACCTTGCCATCGATCAGGACGGCAAGACCGTCACCCATCTTGCGGACATGCTTCCGCCGCTCCTTTGACTGCGCCACCGGGTACCTCCAGACTCTTGGTCAGGAGGACCATATAGCCGAATGGCGTAAACGGCGTTTGCGGCCCATGTAAACGGGTGTCGGGAGTTACTGCGCGGCGCGCGGCGCGTTGGCGAAGGTCTTGCGGACGAAGGCGCCGATCTCTCCAAGGCTGGTATCCTGGCCGATTCCCGCCGCCTTGGCGCGTTCCACATATTTGGACACGTATTCCAGATTGCCGGGAATGCCGAAGGAACGCTTGAACATTTCCTCACCCATCAGATCGTAGATGACCAGGGTCATCACGGCCAACTGGTCCATGCGCAGCCCCAACTCGCCCACCAGCATCTTGGCGGATAGGCCGCCGACCTCGGCCAGCAGGCCGGTGATGCGCACCGTCTGCTCGGCATTGGGCAATTCCGCCCGGACGGCCGGGTCGAGCAGGGTCATGGTGAAGGCGGCCGAGCGCAGGCGCTTGCCATCGGGGGTCAGAATCTCGGAAATCCGCGCGCGGCGGTCGGCATTGGCGGCTGGGGCCGCCGTGCCCGCGGCCTTGACCTCGTGTACCGGCGCCGGGACCTGGCCGCCCGAGATGGCGGCAGCGGGCTTGGGCTTGTCCGCCGCCTTGGCCGCGGCAGGCGGTCCCAGGAAGGCGGGGATGGTTTCGGGCAAGGTGGAAGGCGTGGGCAATTCCGCCGGATTTTCCTTCAGGCGGCGGATATCTTCCGGGACCTTGTAATCGAGAATCCGCTTTCCCAGGCGCTTTACCAGGGCGGGCGACAAGGTTGAATATTCAGGTACGAGAGCAACCTGCCAGTCATGGACCAGATGCTCCTGCATGGCGTCATAGAGCACCTCGCCTCGGCTGCGCTTGGCGGGGGTCTTGGCCGGAGACATGGACAACAGCCGCATCAGCTTGCCCATCAACCCCTTGTTGGACTTGCCAGAGGGGCGCTCGCCGCCTTTGAGCGGGCGGGCATCGCCGTCCAGACGGCTGCGGAAGTGGCGCTTGGCACAGGTCCGCACCACCATGGCGACAACATCGTCCAGGGATCGGCCGCAGGCCAGCAAGGCGTCGGCCTGTTCCACCGGCACATCATGCTCGTCCACCAGCAATTGGCGGAAGCGGTCGGGATTGGCGCGAAACGCCTTGAAGCAGGTGTCCAGCAGATCGGGGTCGTCAAGGACGCATTGCAAGACGCCGCGCCGGGGCAGCTTCTTCAGTTCGGGAACCAATTGCGCCATGACGTCCGCAACCTGACCCTCGAGGGTCAGGTTGATCTGACGGACGATCCGGGCTTGGGCCTCGGATGGTGGGCGTGGCATGGTCGCTTCCGATCGAAACTCTACATTCCCGAAAGGTAAGCCGAACGGGCAAAATTCCCAAGTGTCGAGATGTCAGACCCTAGTCGCGTCTGGCGCGGTGCCCAAAGCGGGCAAACACGCCGCGCATGAAAATGGCGCATTCGATAACCTCGGAGGTCGGCCCGATTCCGCGTAGCCTGGCGCGTTCGACAATGCGTCCCACCAGTTCGGGGTCGGCACGCGGGCCAAACAATCGTCCGAAAACCGTGCTGCCGATGGAATCGTGGGCGACCATCAGCATGACTGCCAGCTGGTCTTTGCGCAGCCCCAGCCCATCGACCAGGGCGGCGGCTGGCTGACCTCCGACGCCGCGCAGAACGTCGCCGATGCGCACGATTTGGTCCGCATTGGGCAGAACGGCGCGAACCTCCGGGTCAAGCAGCGTCTGGGTGAAGGCCTCGGCCCGCAGCCGTTGATGATCGGGGGTCAGCACATCGTCCAGTTTGGCGGTGCTGTGATGCGCCACCGGGGCGACCGGAGCCAGCGGTGCCTTTGCCAAAGGCGCGAAAGGCGACACGAAGGGAACCGCGAAGGTGGTCGGACTGGCCGCCACGGGCGGCGAGACATCGTCGGAAATGGGTTGGACGGGCGCATCCGGATCAGCGATCAGCCGGGCCAGGGTATCGGCCTCGCGGCAGTCCAGAATCTTGGCGCCCACCCGGCGAACCAGGGTGGGGTCCATCTCGGAATAGGCTGGGACCAGGGGAACCTGCCATTCGTGCAGGAGATAGGCCTTGATGGCGTCGTAAAGCTCATCGGCCGGGCTGCGGGCTGCGGCGTGGGCGCGCGTCTCCACGGCCTCTGCCCGGGTTTCCGTTTCGACGCGGATGGCGGCCGGGGCCAGCTTGCGGCGGAAATAGCGCTTCGCGGCGGTGCGCACCACCATGGCGATGACCTCGGCCAAGGTACGGCCGCAGGACAGGGGCACATTGTCCTCGGATACCGGGCGGCGGCGCTCATCCACCAGCACATAGCGGAAGCGGGGACGCTCCTTGCGAAAGATCTGGAAACACCGGGAAAGCAGGTTCAGGTCGTCCAACGTCCGGTCATAGGCCTGCTCACGCGGCAAAGCCTTCAGTTCCGGCAGGAACTGACCGAGAATATCGACAACCGGGCCCTGAAGCGTCCCGTTGATCCTGAAGACCGCTGTCGCGGTATCCGTCATGGCGTCAACCCTAACTCCCATCGCGTCCTTCATCCCCGAGCGGGAATTTTAGCATGCGATGATATGCCTATCACCAAAATTGATGCGAGCCCGACCGCATCATCATCATAATACCCCCAATCGGTATAGGCTAATGTGAAGATGCTCACATAACGACCGGGAAAAAGCATAGGGCTTCCACCCGATCACTGGATAGGAAGTCCAAGCGCTCCCTCATTCGATCGGATTTATAAGCGACTCCCGTTAGGTGGAGTTGCCTAATCTATAGGTATGGAGGGCAGTGGTAACCGGCGGGAGACAGGGTGAAGATCTCGCATCCGGTGGCGGTGACGCCGATGGAATGTTCGAACTGCGCCGACAGGGATTTATCCTTGGTGACCGCCGTCCAGCCATCGGCCAGGATCTTGGTTTCATAGCGGCCAGCATTGATCATGGGCTCGATGGTGAAGAACATCCCCTCTGCCAGAACGCCGCCTTCGCCCTTATTGCCGTAATGCATGACGTTGGGCGGCTCGTGGAAGATGCGTCCAAGGCCATGGCCGCAGAAGTCGCGCACCACGGAAAAGCGGTGCTTCTCGGCGAAGCTTTGGATGGCATGGCCGATATCGCCCAGGGTGGCGCCGGGCTTGACCACCTCGATGCCGCGCATCAGCGACTCGTAGGTGACCTCCACCAGTTTACGGGCCTTCACGCCGACCTTGCCCACATAGTACATGCGCGAGGAATCACCGTGCCAGCCATCGACGATGGGGGTTACGTCGATATTGACGATATCGCCGTCTTCCAGGCGTTTTTCACCGGGAATGCCGTGGCAGACCACATGATTGACCGAGGTGCAGATGGATTTGGGAAAGCCCCGGTAATTCATGGGCGCGTTGACGGCGCCGCGCGTGGTGATGAATTCGGCGCACAGACGATCGATTTCGGCGGTGGTGACTCCGGGAACCACATAGGGTGCAATGAAGTCCAGGGTCTGGGCGGCCAGAAGGCCAGCCTTGCGCATGGCTTCGAAATCGGCCGGGCCGTGGCGGCGGATGCGGGAGAACTCCCTGTCTTCGTGTTCCATCGGTCGTTCAAATCCGCTCAGTCAAATCCATGAGTAAGGGTGCGCCCAGGTCGATGCCGCCGGGCGTCAGACGGCAGGTATAACAGATAGCCTCGACGCCGTCCCGTGTCGCCTGGGCCAGGGCGCGGGCATAAACCGGGTCGATATCGGCGGCGGGGCGAAAGCCGCCACAGTCTTCGCGCTGGACCAGATAGAGCATCACGGCGCGCTCGCCCGCTTTGACCCGATCGGTGAGTTCGGCCAGATGCTTGGTGCCCCGCGTGGTGACCGCGTCGGGAAACTCGGCCCAGCCGCCGCGCTTGAGATGGACGTTCTTGACCTCCACCCAGCATTTGGGGCGCGCCGCGGCTTCCAGCAACAGGTCGATGCGGGAATTGACGCCATATTTCACCTCGCGCCGGATGGAGTCATAGCCGGTCAACTCGGCGATGAGTCCGGCCGCCACGCTTTCGGCCACGATGGCATTGGGGTGCGCGGTGTTGACGCCCACCAGATGGCCATCCACGGTGACCATTTCCCAGTTCCACTTCAACTTGCGCTCCGGGTTGGAGGCGGGCGACAGCCAGACCTCCATACCGGGTTCCGCGGTGCCCAGCATGGCTCCCGAATTGGCCAGATGGGTGGTGACCTCGGTGCCGTCCTCCAGCCGTACATCGGCCAGGAAGCGCTTATAGCGCTTGATGAGCGTGGCGCGGATCAGAGGGTCGGGAAAACGCATCACTGGGTCTCGGGACTCATGCGGCTGGAAAAGGCGTTGAGACCGGGGATTGCGCAGCCCTGGGGGGCCGGGGCGGGCTGGCAGGGATGGGGCGCCCAGCCGGTCATGGTCAGCACCTGGAAGGTGGCGGGCATGCGTCCCTCGGGCCCGGCAAAACGCTCCTGATAAAGGGAGACAGCGTGCAGCAGCGTGGCGCGCCGGGTCAGGCCCTTGCGCTGCCCGGCCACGGCATTGGTCTCGCCCATGCCGCGCAGATCGGCCATCAGCCGCATGGGATCGGCATAGCTGACCGGCACGCAATCGGCATCGGCCACCGGCAGGGCGAACCCGGCCCGCTGGAGCAGGGCGCCCAGATCCTTGACGTCGGCGAAGGGGGCGACCCGTGGGCTTGCGCCTCCTTCCTCGGCCAGTTCCGCATCATTGAGGCACTGGCGCAGTTCGGCCAGGGTTCCGGCGCCCAGCAAGGCGGCGATGAACAATCCGTCGGGCTTCAAGACTCTGCGGATCTGAAGAAGCGTGCCCGGCAGGTCGTTGACCCAGTGCAGCGACAGGCACGACACCGCCAGATCGAAGCTGTGCGCGGCGAAGGGCAGCCATTCCTCGTCGGCGGCCACGGTGGGGTGGCCGTTGGCCGCCGCCTTGGCCGCGATGGCGGGCGACAGGTCGCACTGCACCAGGGTCTCGATGCCGCCCCGGCCTTTGAGTGTGTCGGCCAGTTCGCCGGTATGGCAGCCAAGATCCAGCGCCATGGGGAAACGCCGTTTGACGTCGTCCAGGCGGTCGGCCAGGCGCTCGGCCACTTCGCGCACCAGAAAGTCATGGGCGACGAAATTATCGGCGGCGCGGTCGCGGTGCTTGCGCACCAGGCTACGGTCGAAGATTCTCATATCCGGCTGTATGGCATGTTCGTGACGTTTCTGGGAGGGGGGGAAGATGCCGGTCAGGATTGCACGTCTGGTGATCGACGCGCTGTTGCCGCCGCTCTGCCTGTCCTGTCAGGCCGAGGTGGCCGAACCCGGCAGCCTGTGCCCCGCCTGCTGGTCGGGCATGGTCTTTCTGGGCGAACCGTCCTGCGCCTGTTGCGGTTTGCCCTTCGAATTCGATCCCGGCGACGGAGTGATCTGCGGCGAATGCGCCAGGGTGAAGCCGCGTTATGCGCGGGCCCGGGCGGTGTTCCGCTATGACGATTCCTCCAAGGCGCTGGTCCTGCGCTTCAAGCATGGCGACCGGCTGGAAGGGGTGGGGGCCTTCGCCCGCTGGATGGCGCGGGCCGGAGGCGTCATCCTGGCCCAGGCCGATCTGCTGGTGCCGGTGCCCTTGCACCGCTGGCGTCTTTTGTCGCGGCGCTATAATCAGGCCGCCCTGCTGGCCGTGGCCATCGGCAAGTTGACCCAGGTGGCGGTGGAGCCGGGGATGCTGACCCGGACCCGCCGCACGCCGCCCCAGGGCCATCTCGGCCACGATGCCCGCGCCCGCAACGTGGCCGGTGCCTTCAGGGTCGATGATCGTCTGCGCCCCCGTCTGGATGGACGCCGCGTGGTGCTGATCGACGACGTCATGACCAGCGGCGCCACGGTGGGCGAATGTGCCCGCGTGCTGCTCAAGGCCGGTGCTGTTTGCGTGGACGTTCTTACCCTGGGACGGGTGGTGCGGGAAGGTTAGCTGCGCTATATATGGACACGAATTGAACCTGGAGCCCTCCCATGGCCGAGATCGAGATCTACACCACCGACGTCTGCCCCTATTGCGTCAAGGCCAAGAAGCTGTTCGCCAAGAAGGGTGTGGACTACACCGAGATCAACGTCTCGACCGATGACGGCCTGCGCCAGTACATGACCAACCGGGCCGGTGGGCGCCGCTCGGTGCCGCAGATTTTCATCGATGGGGTGCATGTGGGCGGCTGTGACGATCTTTACGCGCTCGACAAGGACGGCAAGCTTGATCCCATGCTGGCCGGTGCGCGGTGAGGGCGTTCAAGGCGGCCTGCCTGCAGGTCAACGCCTCCAATGACCTGATGGCCAATTGCGAGGCCGCCGCCGCCTTTGCCGTGGAGGCCCGCGCCGCCGGTGCCGACCTGATCCTGATGCCCGAGAACGTGGCCATGATGGAATGGGGACGCTCCAATATCGTGCTGAAGGCCCAGCCGGAAGACGAGCATCAGGCGCTGAAATTCTTCCGCGATCTGGCGCGCGAGATCGGTGCCTGGCTGCATATCGGCAGCCTGCATGTGCTGCTCGAAGGCGGCATGGTCGCCAACCGCACCTATGTGCTGCGTCCCGATGGCGAGATCGCGGCCCGCTATTCCAAGATCCATATGTTCGACGTGGATCTGGGCCTGGGTGAGGTCTACAAGGAATCCGCCACCTTCCAGCCCGGCGACGACGCGGTTTGCGTCGATCTGCCTTGGGGGCGGTTGGGGCTGTCCATCTGCTACGATCTGCGCTTTCCCCACCTCTACCGGGCGTTGGCCCATGCGGGTTCGTCCTTCATGGCGGTTCCTGCTGCTTTTACGCGGACCACCGGCAAGGCCCATTGGCACGTTCTCCTGCGCGCTCGCGCCATCGAAACCGGCTGTTACGTCTTCGCCCCCGCCCAGTGCGGCGAGCATGTCAACGAGCGCCAGACCTATGGCCACGCCCTGATCGTCAGCCCCTGGGGCGAGGTGCTGGCCGACGCTCTGGAACGGCCCGGCTGGGTGATGGCCGATATCGACCCGGAAAAGGTCAAGGACGCGCGGCGCAAGATCCCCTGCCTCGACCACGACCGGCCGTTCGGGGTGCCCAAGCGCTAGGCGCCTTTTTCAACGAGAATTTTCACCACGAAGGCGCGAAGGCACGAAGGAGGGAGACGGTGTTTTCTCCTTGCCTTCGTGTTCCTTCCCCATCTTCGAGCCTTCGTGGTTGATTTTCAGGTCAGCGCGGCAAGATCTGTCCCATTGACCGCGCATATCCGCTGTACCACCTTGGCACGACCCATTGCGCCGTCTTCATAGGCCACCACCGTGAGCCCCTGGGTCAGTTCCAGCAGTTCGCCACGCTTCAAAAGGTGGTCGGGATTGGCCGGGCGGCCGAATTTCTCGTTGCCTAGCGCGAAGGTTTCGTAAAGCAGCACGCCGCCGGGATTCAACGAGCCGAGAATGGCGGGGAACAGCGGCCGCCACAGGTAATTGGTCACCACCACGGCGTCGAAATGGCGGCCCGCCAGCGGCCAGGCAGAGCCGTCCTCCAGATCGGCGGCGATCAACTCCGCCCCCTCGGCCAATTGGGCCTGGGCCACGTCGCGGTCCAGCGCGGTGACTTTGTGGCCGCGATCCAGGAATAGCCGCGAATGCCGCCCGCCGCCACAGGCCAAATCCAGAACCGTGCCGCCCTTCGGCACCAGGGGGGCGAAGCGGGTGATCCAGGCGGATGGGGCAATGCGGAAGGGGTCGGTTCCCATGGCTTTCTCTGTACGGTGAAACCCGTATCTGCTAGGAAGAATACGGATAAGGGAATTCAGCGGCCATGATCCTGTTCGAATTGCGCTGCTCTGGCGAGCATCATTTTGAAGCCTGGTTCAAGGACGGCGCCACCTATGACAGGCAGGCGGCGGCTGGCGAGATTTCCTGCCCCCAATGCGGCGATACCCATATCCAAAAGGCCCTCATGGCACCGCGTCTGGCCAAGGCGCGGGGCTCCGTCCTGGATGCCCAGGCGGCGGCCGGGGAATTGCGCAAGATGCTGGTGGACCTGAAGCACAAGGTTCAGGCCAGTTGCGACTATGTGGGGGAACGGTTCCCCGACGAGGCCCGCAAGATTCACTACGGCGATGCCGAGGCCCGGCCCATCTATGGCGAGGCCACCCCCGCCGATGCCGCCGAGTTGGAAGAAGAGGGCGTGGCCGTCGCCCGCATTCCCTGGGTGGCCGAGGGGAATTAGCCTTTTCATCGCAGGGACGGAAGGCTTATGCTGCGCCGCAGCAAATTCTTGCCCCCGGTGTTTTATGCCCATCTATTATCTGCGCAGGCTTTCGGGCGATCGGCGCACGTCTTCCGCCAACAAACATCTTGGTTATTCCCTGGCCTTCATCGCAGGCGCCATCAATGCCGGGGGCTTCCTGGCGGTCGAGCGCTATACCTCTCACATGACCGGGATTGTCTCCTCCCTGGCCGACAATCTGGTTACCAACGAGCTTGGCGCGGTGCTGGTCGGGTTGGGCTCGCTGACGGCCTTCATCGCCGGTTCGGCCTATTCGGCGATCCTGATCAGCTGGGGGCGTCATCACCGCATGCACAGCAAATACGCCTATCCCCTACTGTGGGAGGCGATGCTGCTGTTGTGCTTCGGGCTGATGGGCGGTTCGCTGGAACTGCATCAAAGCGCTTTCATCCCGGTTACCGTGATGCTGCTTTGCTTCATCATGGGCTTGCAGAACGCCATCATTTCCAAGATTTCCAACTCGGAAATCCGCACCACCCACATGACCGGCATCGTTACCGATATCGGCATCGAACTGGGCAAGGCCTTCTACATCAATTCCCAGAAGGAATCGGCGCATTACCAGCCGGTGCGGGCCAACCGGAGTCGGCTGGCCGTATTGTCCTGTCTGCTGCTTTCTTTCCTGGCGGGCGGCGTGGCGGGCGCATTGGGCTTCAAATATGTGGGCTACGCCTCGACCATTCCGCTGGCGGTGTTCCTGGTCTTTCTGGCCATCGTGCCGCTGGTCGACGACGCGCGCACCCGGTTCCGGGTGTTCACCCGCCAGCGGCTGCACTGATATATGTCCCTCAGGCGCCGGGCGGGTTTCTTGCGAAACCCTTGGCTCTCGCGCCATAAGGCGCGCGGCCCCTTGGGCCTAGCCGGGTCTTGATAAGCTCCGGCACTGATATATGCCCCTCAGGCGCCGGGCGGCCTTACCCCTTCACCCCGAACAGCATGTAATTGACGTCGAGATTGTCGGTCTCGCGCCAGGTGTCGCTTAAAGGGTTGAAGGCCATGCCCGCCATCTGGCGCACGGTGATTCCGTGATCGCGCAGCATGGCGGCGAATTCAGAGGGGCGCACGAATTTGTTCCAGTCGTGGGTGCCGCGCGGCAGCCAGCCCAGGACGTATTCGGCGCCCACCACCGCCAGGGCCCAGGCCTTGGCCGTGCGGTTGAGCGTCGCGCCCATGAAGACGCCGCCCGGCTTCAGATGGGCGGTGGCGTGGCCGAGGAAGGCGGAGACGTCGGGGACATGCTCCACCACTTCCATGGACAGCACCACGTCGAAGGCTTCGGCCGGATCCAGTCTTTCGGGCGTCGCCACCCGGTAGTCCACCATAACCCCGGTCTGTTCCGCGTGCAGGCGGGCCACGGCGACGTTCTTTTCACCCGCGTCGATGCCGGTGACGGCGAATCCCATGCGGGCCAGGGGCTCGGACAGCAAGCCGCCGCCGCTGCCCACATCCAGCAGGGAGAGGCCCTCGAAGGGGCGCATCAGGCTTTCGTCGCGGCCGAAATGGGCGGAGAAATGACGGCGCATGAAGGCCAGCCGCACGGGGTTGAAGCGGTGCAACGGCTTGAACTTGCCGGTCGGGTCCCACCAGGCCTCGGCCATGGCGGTGAACCGGGCGATTTCCTCGGGCGATGCCGTGCCCACTTGGTCCATGAAATTCCACTCCGCCGTCAACAATTCGTCAGGGGGCCGTGCTTGCGTCCCGCTGGGCGACAGAGTATGAATACGCGCCCTTCCGGCGGCAACCGCGTAAACGAGAGTTTTTCACGGGTCATCGGCAAGGGAGAATAAGGATCAGCCAGGGGCTGGGACAACAAGGGTTTTCTCATGGCTCGCATCGTAATGAAATTCGGCGGCACCTCGGTCGCCGACATCGAGCGCATCAAGAATGTCGCGAACCGCGTCAAGCGGGAGTTCGACGCCGGAAACGAGGTTGCCGTGGTGGTTTCCGCCATGTCGGGCGCCACCAATCAGCTGGTCGCCTGGTGCAATCAGGTGGCGCCGCTGCATGACGCCCGCGAATATGACGCGGTGGTGGCGACCGGCGAACAGGTGACCATCGGCCTTCTGGCCATCGCGCTGCAGGAACTGGGCGTCAACGCCCGGTCGTGGTGCGGCTGGCAGTTGCCCATTCGGACCGACGGCGTGCACGGCAAGGCGCGCATCATGTCCATCGAGACGGACGAGATGATCGCCCGCATGGGCAAGGGCGAAGTGGCGGTGGTGGCCGGTTTCCAGGGCCTGGGCCCCGACGGCCGGATTTCCACCCTGGGCCGCGGCGGCTCGGACACCTCGGCGGTGGCGCTGGCGGCGGCTTTGCATGCCGATCGCTGCGACATCTATACCGATGTGGACGGGGTCTATACCACGGACCCGCGTATCGTCAGCGTCGCCCGTAAGCTCGACAAGATCACCTATGAGGAGATGCTGGAACTGGCCTCGGTGGGGGCCAAGGTCCTGCAGACCCGCTCGGTGGAAATGGCCATGAAGCACCGCGTGCGCGTCCAGGTGCTTTCCAGCTTTGAAGACAAGCCCGGTACTCTCGTTTGCGATGAGGATGAGATCGTGGAAAAGGAATTGGTGAGCGGCATCGCCTATAGCCGCGACGAGGCGAAGATCACCCTGGTGCGCGTGGCCGACCGGCCGGGCGTGGCGGCCTCCATCTTCGGCCCTCTGGCCGATGCGGCTGTCAATGTGGACATGATCGTCCAGAACGTGTCCGAGGACGGCAAGTCCACGGACCTGACCTTCACCGTCGGCAATGCCGATCTGGAGCGGGCCAAGAAGGTTCTGGAAGACGCCAAGGCCAATCTCGGCTTCGAGAAGCTGCTGGCCGATCCCAATGTGGTCAAGGTCTCGGTCATCGGCGTGGGCATGCGTTCGCATGCCGGTATCGCTCAGAAGATGTTCCAGACCCTGGCGTCCGAGGGTATCAATATCCAGGTGATCTCCACCTCGGAAATCAAGATCAGCGTGCTGATCGAAGAGAAGTACACGGAACTGGCCCTGCGCGCGCTCCATACCGCCTATGGTCTGGACGCCGCGTAAGCAGGGCACTTGCCAGGGGGCCTGATGGATAAGGCGAGGCAGCGGCTCGAACATCTGTGGCGGCGCGGACGAGACTTTCTCGGCACCGAATACGCCATCATGGGCGGGGCGATGTCGTGGATTTCAGAGCGCAGGCTGGTCGCCGCCATCTCCAATGGCGGCGGTTTCGGCGTGCTGGCCTGCGGCTCCATGAGCCCCGGTCTGCTGCGCGAGGAAATCCGCGCCACCCAGGAACTGACGGCCAAGCCGTTCGGCGTCAATCTCATCACGCTCCATCCCGATCTCGACGCGCTGATCGATGTCTGCGCCGAGATGCAGGTGGGCCATATCGTGCTGGCCGGGGGCCTGCCTTCGGGCGCGGCCATCAAGCGGGCCAAGGATACCGGGGCCAAGGTGATCTGCTTTGCACCCGCCGTGGTGCTGGCCAAGAAGCTGCTGCGCTCGGGCGTCGACGCCCTGGTGATCGAGGGTGCCGAGGCGGGCGGTCATGTGGGGCCGGTGGCCACCAGCGTGTTGGCACAGGAGATCCTTCCCGTGGTCGATCAGGTGCCGGTCTTCGTGGCGGGCGGCATCGGGCGCGGCGAGGCCATCGTCTCCTATCTGGAAATGGGCGCCTCGGGCTGCCAGTTGGGCACCCGCTTCGTCTGCGCCACCGAATGCATCGCGCATCCCAATTTCAAGCAGGCCTTCATCCGCGCCGCCGCCCGCGACGCGCTGCCTTCGGTGCAGGTGGATCCGCAATTCCCGGTGATCCCCGTGCGGGCCTTGGGCAACAACGCCACCAAGCGTTTTATCCTGTTCCAGATGGAAGTGATATCCCGCTTCAAATCCGGCGAGATCGAACAGAAGGATGCCCAACTGGAGATCGAGCATTTCTGGGCGGGCGCTTTAAAGCGCGCCGTCATCGACGGTGACGTGGAAAACGGCTCGCTGATGGCTGGGCAAAGCGTCGGCATGGTGACGCGCGAGCAGGCTACCGCCGAGATCTTGCAGGAATTGCTGAATCAAGCCCTGGCCGCCCTGGCGGACCGCCACGGCCCCGTTCCGGTGCAAGTCTGATGCAGAGCGCGGGGATGACTTCGGTGTCGCGCCGCTTGCTGGGGCGTCTGCGCGACGTCATGGCGGGCAGCGGCTCGGCCCAGGATCGCCTGGACAAGGTGGTCAAGCTAATTGCCGCCGATATGGTGGCCGAGGTGTGCTCGTGCTATGTCATGCGCGCGGGCGAAGTGCTGGAACTGTTCTCCACCGAGGGCCTGAAGAAGGAATCGGTGCACCAGACCCGCTTGCGGGTCGGCGAAGGCCTGGTGGGCGATATCGCCGCCCATGCCCGGCCCCTGGCCCTGGCCGACGCTCAAATCCACCCCAATTTCGTCTTCCGTCCCGAGACCGGTGAAGAGATCTTCCACTCGCTGATGGGCGTGCCCATCATCCGCGGCTCGCGCGTGGTCGGCGTCCTGGTGGTGCAGAACCGCACCATGCGCCACTACACCGACGAGGAGATCGAGACCCTCGAGACCGTGGCCATGGTTCTGGCCGAGTTGCTGGTGTCGGGCGAATTGGTCAACCGCGCCGAACTGGTGCCGGTGGACGGTAACGCGCTGCTGCCGCTGCGCATGGAAGGCGTCAAGCTGAACGGCGGCGTCGGCGTCGGCGTGGCGGTGCTGCACCGGCCGCGCATCACCATCCAGCGTCTGGTGGCCGAGGACCCCGATGCCGAGCTGGAGCGCCTGAAGAAGGCGCTGACCGGCATCAAGCTGGCGCTGGAAGAACTGTTCTCGCGGCCCGAGATGCGCGACGGCGAGCACCGCGACGTGCTCGAGACCTACCGCATGTTCGCCGAGGACAAGGGCTGGCTGAACCGCATCAGCGAGGCCATCCGCACCGGCCTGACCGCCGAGGCGGCGGTGCAGAAGGTCCACGACGATACCCGCGCCCGCATGAACCAGATCACCGATCCGTATTTGCGCGAGCGCATGCACGATTTCGAGGATCTGGCCAATCGCCTGTTGCAGCATCTGGCGGGCGGCGACGATCAGCGGCCCGGCGCTGCCGACCTGCCCGAGGGCGCCATTCTCATCGGGCGCAATCTGGGCCCCATGGAGCTGTTCGACTACGACCCCAAGCGGTTGCGTGGTCTGGTGCTGGAAGAGGGCTCGGCGACGTCGCATGTGGCCATCGTGGCGCGCGCGCTGGACATTCCGGTGGTGGGCCGGGTCAAGGACGTACTCGACAAGATCGAGCCTCTGGACCCGGTGATCTGCGACGGTGACAACGGCCAGGTCTTTATCCGTCCGCCCGACGATATCCGCGAGACCTATATCGACGCCATCAGCCAGCGCCAGATGCGCCTGGCCGTCTACGCCCGGCTGCGCGAAATGCCCGCCGTCACCCGTCAAGGCGTGCGCATCGGAATTCACATGAATGCCGGTTTGCTGCTGGATTTGCAGCATCTGCATGATTCGGGCGCCGACGGCATCGGGCTTTACCGCACCGAATTGCCGTTCATGGCGCGCTCCAGTCTGCCCGACGTGGCGGCTCAGACCCTGCTTTACAAGAAGATCCTCGATCAGGCCGAGGGCAAGCCGGTGGTGTTCCGCACCCTGGATGTGGGCGGCGACAAGGTGCTGCCCTACTGGAATCCCTATGAGGAAGACAATCCGGCGCTGGGCTGGCGGTCCATCCGCATCACCCTGGACCGCCCGGCGGTAATGCGCTCGCAGTTGCGCGCCCTGCTGCGTGCCGCCCAGGGCCGCGAATTGTCGGTGATGTTCCCCATGATCGCCGAAGTGTCCGAATTCGTTCAGGCGCGCCATATCCTGGACAAGGAACTGGAACACGAGCGCCAGATCGGCAATCCGCTGCCGTCGAAGCTCAAGGTCGGCACCATGCTGGAAGTGCCCGCCCTGGCCCTTCAGCTTGATGCGTTGCTGCCCATGGTGGATTTCGTCTCCATCGGCTCCAACGACCTCACCCAGTTCCTGTTCGCCGTCGATCGCGGAAATCCGCGCATCGCCGAGCGCTATGATTCCCTGGCGCCCGCCATGATCCGCTTCATGCGCTATGTCTCGGTGAAATGCGCCCAGTACAAGGTGTCGCTGTCGGTCTGCGGCGAAATGGCCGGCCGCCCGCTGGAGGCCATGGCGCTGATCGGCGCGGGTATCCGACATCTTTCCCTGTCGGCTCCCAATATCGGGCCGGTGAAGACCATGGTCCGCAGTCTCGATATCGCGGCGCTGGAAGCCTATCTGAACTCGCTTCTCAAATCGCCCGATCACAGCCTCAGGAACAAGCTCAAGACCTTCGCGCTCGATCACGGCGTCGTGCTGTGATCCGCCTGGATAGGTTGCCAGCCCGCTGAGGGATTTGTTAAACAAGGTCGCCACACGCATTGCGAAAAGGCTTGTCCGCCGTGGATAGCACAGCAAACGATCCCCAGACCGAGACCCCCGCCGAGGCTCCCGTCGCCGAGGCTTCCGAGCAGGCCGTCACGCCCGAAGCGGCGCCCGAGCCCGCCCCCGCTCCCCAGGCGGCGGCTGAGCCCGGGCCCCAGCCTGTCTCCGAGCCGGTTGCCGAGCCTCAGCCTCTCGCAGAGATTGCCGCTGCCGCACCCTTGGCGGTGAGTGCCGGGGTCGGCGCCACCTTGCGGTCGGCGCGCGACGGCATGGGCAAGACCCTGCCCGAATGCGCCAAGTTGCTGCGCATCCGCCAGATCTATCTGGAAGCCCTGGAAGAGGGGCGGCACCGTGACCTGCCGGGCGGGACCTACGCCGCCGGTTTCCTGCGCAGCTATGCCGAATATCTCGGCCTGGACAGCGAGGAAATGGTGCGTCGTTTCCGCGAGGAAGGGGCGGGCGGTTTCAAGAACCGCACCGAACTGACTTTCCCCTCGCCGGTTTCCGAAGGCCGCATTCCCGGCGGCGCCGTGATCTTCCTGGGGCTGATCCTGGCGGCGGTGGCCTATGGCGGCTGGTATATGCTGTCTTCGTCCGAGACCAAGGTCACCGAGATGGTTCCGCCCTTGCCCGATCGTCTGGCCGGGGTCCTCAACCGTCAGGCCAGCCTGACCGGCGAGGCCAAGACGGCGGCCGAGGCGTCCAAGCCGGGCGAGGAGGCCGTGAAGGCCAAGGAGGACGTGGTTCCTCCGACCGAGGCGGAGGAGGACAAGCCCGCCGCCGTCAATCCGGCCCCTGCCGCGCCCGAACCGGTCAAGGCCGAGCCGCCTAAGGTCGAGGCTCCCAAGCCCGAACCGGTCAAGGCCGAGCCGCCCAAGGTCGAGGCTCCCAAGCCCGAGCCGGTCAAGGCCGAGCCTCCCAAGGTCGAGGCTCCCAAGCCCGAGCCGGTCAAGGCCGAGCCGCCCAAGGTCGAGGCTCCCAAGCCCGAGCCGGTCAAGGCCGAACCACCGAAGGTCGAGGCTCCCAAGCCCGAACCGGTCAAGGCCGAACTGCCCGCCACCTCCATGGCCGATGGCAAGGTTTACGGCACCGAATATGCCGATGCCCGTGTGGTGCTGAAGGCGACAGGCGACGATTGCTGGATCCAGGTGCGCGAGGTGGACGGCTCCTTGTTGATGAGCCGCCTGCTGCGCCGAGGCGACAGTTTCCGGGTTCCCAACCGCTCGGGCCTCAACCTCATGGTGGGCAATGCCGGTTCGCTGGAGGTCAGCGTGGACGGCCGCAAGGTTCCCGCCCTGGGCGCGGCGGGGCAGGTGCGGCGTGATATCCGCCTCGATCCCGACAAACTGGCGACCGGGGGCTGATACCCACAAACAGGTTGTCGCTTTCGGAGCTTGGCCCGAATGCGCTATAACGCCTCGCCCCGATCGGCTTTCCGGCCGGTCGGGGCGGTCCCCTATGTTGAGTGAGAGTGTGCCATGAGTCTGCGGCCCTACCGTGAAATCGCCCGGCGCAAGTCGCGGCAAATCCATGTCGGTTCCGTGGCGGTCGGCGGCGACGCCCCCATTTCGGTCCAGACCATGACCAACACCTTGACCACGGACGTCAAGGGGACGCTGGAACAGATCCGCCGCGCCGCCGATGCCGGTGCCGATCTGGTGCGCGTGTCGTGCCCCGACGAGGATTCCACCAAGGCTTTCAAGCAGATCGCCAAGGAATCGCCGGTGCCGCTGATCGCCGACATCCATTTCCACTACAAGCGCGGCATCGAGGCGGCCGAAGCGGGCGCCGCCTGTTTGCGCATCAATCCCGGCAATATCGGCTCGCACGAGCGGGTGCGCGAAGTGGTCAAGGCCGCCAAGGATCACGGCTGTTCCATGCGCATCGGTGTCAATGCCGGATCGCTGGATAAGCATCTGCTGGACAAATACGGCGAGCCCTGTCCCGAAGCGCTGGTGGAAAGCGCGCTGGAACACGCCAAGTTGCTGGAAGACAACGATTTCTTCGAGTTCAAGATCGCGGTCAAGGCCTCCGACGTCTTCTTGGCCGTGGCGGCTTATCAGGGTCTGGCCAAGGCCTGCGATTATCCGCTGCATCTGGGCATCACCGAAGCAGGCGGCCTGATCGGCGGCACGGTGAAGTCCTCCATCGGCATCGGCTCGCTGTTGTGGCAGGGTATCGGCGACACGTTGCGCGTTTCGCTCTCTGCCGACGTGACCGAGGAGGTCAAGGTCGGCTTCGAGATGCTGAAGGCCCTGGATTTGCGCCATCGTGGCGTGCGCATCGTCTCTTGCCCGTCTTGCGCCCGTCAGGGCTTTGACGTCATCAAGACGGTGGAGACGCTGGAAAACCGGCTGTCCCATGTGCGCGCTCCCGTTACGCTGTCCATCCTGGGCTGCGTGGTCAACGGCCCCGGCGAGGCGCGCGAGACCATGGTGGGCATCACCGGCGGCGGCTCGGACAATCACAAAGTCTATATCGGCGGCTCGCCCGACCATAATGTCGATGGCAAGTCCATGGTCGATCACATCGTCGAACTGGTCGAGGCGCGTGCCGCCGAGATCGAAGCCGCCAAGGCCGGGGGAAAATAATTAGATGACCGGGGCTGTGGACTGGATCAAGCCAGAGCGTCTGGCCCAACGGGCCCTGGACGAGAGTGGAGACGTGAACGCCAACGGTGATTTCGGCTCCTATGCTAAGGCGAATTTGAACGGCACCCTTGAAGGCAGCGGTATCGAAAGCCACAACCTCGTTTTCGCAGAAGGCCGGGTGGAGCTTTATCGCCAGCTTTGGCGCGGATTGCCCTTGGACAGTATCGCCGATATGGGCTGCGGGCTAGGATTGACCGCGGGTGCCTTGGCCGATGCGTTTCCCAACGCCCGCGTGGATGGCTATGAACTCTCGCCCGACGCCGTAAGTTTTGCGCGACGGCGTTTTCCCAAGGCCAATTTCGAGTGCCGTGCCATTGGCCGCGACAACGATCTGGGGCGGCGTTTCGACCTGATCCTGTGCCAGGAATTCTACCCGTTCACCCGAACGTCCGATCTCGACACCCACGCGGAATTCCTGACGGTTCTCCGCCACCATCTGACGGATCACGGCTGCCTCATCATCGAACTTTCCGAGCGTGATTTCGGCACTTCGATTCTGTGTAATTTGGAGAGGCTTTCCGGCTTTCGCATCGAGCGGACCGTGATGCCCTTTGATCGGGTCTTCCGCTACCTTCCATTCCTGCCGCTGGCGCAGTTCGCGTCATTCTTTCTGGGACGAGCGACCAGGATGGCGCGGAATATTCATCTCAAGCTTACGCCTTTGAAAGGGCATTGATATGTCCAGCCTGCAACCGGTTCGCGGCACCCACGATCTGCTGCCCGATGAATCCCGCCGTCATCGCCGGGTTGAGGAGATCGCCTTTTCCGCCGCCAGGCGCTACGGCTTTGGCGAGATCATGACCCCCATCTTCGAGTTCACCGACGTTTTCGCCCGCACGCTCGGCGAGACCTCGGACGTGGTGACCAAGGAGATGTATACTTTCAGTGATCGTTCGGGCGAATCCATCACGCTGAGGCCTGAGGGCACGGCGGGTGTGGCGCGGGCCTTCATCTCGGGCGGGCTGGCGCAAAGCCTGCCCCTGAAGCTGTTCTATCGCGGTCCCATGTTCCGCCATGAACGTCCCCAGAAGGGCCGTCTGCGCCAGTTCCATCAGGTGGGTGTTGAACTGCTGGGCGTGGAATCGCCCCTGGCCGATGTGGAGGTCATCGCCTTGGCCTGGCGGGTTCTGTCCGAATTGGGCCTGGCTTCCAAGGTGCGGCTGGAAATCAACACCCTGGGCGATGCCGAAAGCCGCGAGACCTACCGCAATACCCTGGTGGCCTATCTGTCGGAATTCCGCGAAGCCCTGTCCGAGGACAGCCGCAACCGGCTGGAGCGCAATCCTTTACGTATCCTCGATTCCAAGGATGAGGGAGACCGGCGCATTGTCGAAAACGCGCCGCTGATGAATGACTCCTTGTCGCCTGCCGCCCGCGAATTCTTTGCCCAGGTGACCGACGGTCTGCATGCGCTGGGCATTCCCTTCGTCCTCAATTCGCGGCTGGTGCGCGGCCTGGATTACTACTGCCACACGGCCTTCGAGTTTACCACCACCGAACTGGGGGCCCAGGGCACGGTTCTGGCCGGTGGGCGCTATGACGAACTGATCGCCACCATGGGCGGCGTGCGCACACCGGGTATCGGCTGGGCCGCCGGTGTCGAGCGTCTGTCCATGCTGGTGGGCGATATCCCCGACACGGTGCGCCCCATCAGCGTCATCCCCATGGGCGACGCCGTGGCCGCCATGGTGGTGGCCGAGCGCCTGCGCCGCATGGGCTGCAATGTGGAGATGGGCTTTTCCGGCAATATGAAGAAGCGCATGGCGCGGGCCAACAAGGTCAATGCCCGCTTCGCCGTGATTCTGGGCGAGGAGGAATCGGCGAGAAAGGCCGTGACCATCCGCGATCTGGACACGTCCACCCAGGACGAGGTGCCGCTGGCGCAGCTGGAGGAACACCTCGGCCGCCTGCTGTAGCGAGGCTTAAGGGGGTGAGTGGGTCTTCCCATCGTCTGGTCGTCATCGGAGCCAACCATCGGTCGGCTTCGCTGTCCTTGCGCGATGCCCTGTTCGTGGACGACGCTGGCGCCACCACTTTTCTCGAGGGCCTGAAGCGGGCCGGTCTGGCCGAGGCCATGGTTCTAGCCACCTGCGACCGCGTCGAGATCTGGGCCGAGGACAGAGACCCGGTCCATGCCGCAAAACTGGTGGGCGAGGCCCTGGCCGCCAAGGCCGGTCTGGAGCCCTCGGTCCTGGCGCCCCATCTCTATACCCTGTCGGGCGGCGAGGCGGTGCGCCACGGTTTTTCCGTCACCGCCTCGCTGGATTCCCTGGTAATCGGCGAGCCCCATGTCACGGGACAGGTCAAGGCCGCCCACCGGCTGGCCCGCGATGCCGGGTGCTGCGGCGGCGAGTTGGATCATTTCCTTCAGGCCGCCTTCGCCGTGGCCAAACGGGTGCGCAGCGAGACCTCCATTGGGGAAGGCCCGGTCAGCATCGCCGCGGCAGCCGTCCAGACCGCCCGCGACGTGCACGGCGATCTGGGAGGCTTACGCGCCCTATTGGTGGGCACCGGCGAAATGGGCGAACTGGTGGCGGAAAGCCTGCTGGCCGCCGGGCTGAAGGACATTTCGGTCACCGCGCCGCGCGCCGCCCGCGCCGAGGCGGTGGCCAAGTCCCTGGAAGGCCATGTGCTGGCCTTCGAGGATTTGCGCGACGGTCTGGCCTCCTTCGACGTGGTGCTGACCTGCGTGGGGGCGCGCACCGTCTCGGTGACGTCCGAGATGGTGACCAACGCGCTCCGGAAACGCCGCAGAAAGCCGGTCTTTCTGGTGGATGCGGGTATTCCCGGCGATATCGAGCCTGCGGTCAATAGGGTGGACGGCGCCTTCCTCTACGACCTGGCCGATCTGGAGAAGGTGGCCCTGGAAGGCCGCGCCACCCGCGAGGCTGCCGCGCGGGCGGCGCGTGACATCGTCGAGGCCGAGGCCCAGGGCTTCCTTCGGGGCCGCGCCGCGCGGGCCGCCGTGCCCGCCATCGTCGCCCTTCGCGCCCGTTTCGACGAGACGCGGGAGCTGGTTCTGGCCGAGGCCGGTCATGACGCCGCCGAGGCCACACGGCTGCTGATCAACCGCCTGCTGCACGCGCCCAGCGAGGCGATGAAAGACAAGGCCTCGGAAGGCGCCGAATGGCGCGCCATGGAAAAGACGCTGCGGATACTGTTCCGCCTGGATGAGTAGGACCCCATGAATCTCGAACCGCAATTCGACAAGGTACTGTACCGCCACGACGAGGTCCGGGCGCAGTTGTCCTCGGGCGATGGGCTGGATTCCCAGACCATTCAGCGCCTGTCCAAGGAACTGTCCGAATTGGACCCGGTGGTCACCGCCGTCGTCGCCTTCCGCAAGGCGCGCGAAGACATGGTCCAGGCCGCCGAGATGATGAACGACCCGGACATGAAGGATCTGGCCGAGGAAGAGTTCTACGCCCTGAAGGAGCGGCTGCCCGCGCTGGAACGCGAAGTGCAGATCATGCTGCTGCCCAAGGACGAGGCCGACGAAAAGAACGCGATCATCGAGGTGCGCGCCGGTACGGGGGGTGAGGAGGCGGCCCTGTTCGCCGCCGAACTGTTCCGCATGTACGAGCGCTATGCCTCCGTGCACGGCTGGCGCTTCGAGGTGATGGACGTCAACGATACCGGCATCGGCGGCGTCAAGGAGGCCTCGGCCACCATTACGGGCCGCAATGTCTTTGCCCGGCTCAAATTCGAATCCGGCGTGCATCGGGTGCAGCGGGTTCCCGCCACCGAGTCCCAGGGGCGCATCCACACCTCGGCGGCCACCGTTGCCATCATGCCCGAGGCCGAGGAGGTGGATATCCAGCTCAACGATTCCGATCTGCGCTTTGACGTCTACCGCAGCCAAGGCTCGGGCGGCCAGTCGGTCAACACCACGGATTCGGCGGTGCGCGTCACCCATATCCCCACCGGCCTGGCCGTGGCCTGCCAGCAGGAAAAGAGCCAGCACAAGAACAAGGCCACCGCCTTGAAGTTGCTGCGCGCCCGTTTGTATGAGCGCGAGCGCTCGGCCAAGGACGCCGAACGCGCCGCCGCCCGCAAGAGCCAGGTGGGCTCGGGCGACCGATCGGAACGCATCCGCACCTATAATTTCCCCCAAGGCCGGGTCACCGATCACCGCATCAATTTGACGCTGTACAAGATCGACGCGGTGATGAGCGGCGATGCCCTGGACGAACTGATCGAGGCCCTGGTCGCGGCCGATCAGGCCGAGCGTCTGGCCGAGATGGAATAATGGCGACAGTGGGCCAGGCCATCAACGCGGCGGCGGAGCGTCTGGCCGAGGCAGGGATCGATACGGCTCATTTCGATTCCAGATTGATGGCCGCCGAGGTTCTGGGAGTCGAGATGCGGCGCCTGCCCGCTTCGCACCACGCCGAACTGAGCCCGGAAGATGCCGCCCGCCTTGCCGCCATGCTGGACCGCCGCGCGGCCCGCGAGCCCATGTCCCATATCCTGGGACGGCGCGGCTTCTGGACCCATGACTTCCTGGTGACCAAGGACACTCTGGATCCGCGCCCCGATACCGAGACCCTGATCGAGGCGGTGCTGGGCGCTCTGGACGATCGGGGACGGCCCCTGCGGCTGGTTGATTTCGGCACCGGAACGGGTTGCATCCTGCTCACACTGCTATCGGAGTTAGGCCACGCCACCGGCTTAGGGATCGATGCCAGCGAGGCGGCCCTGGCGGTGGCAGGGGACAATGCCGAACGGCTGGGTCTGGCGTCGCGTGCCCAGTTCCGTCTCGGCGATTGGGGCTGGGGGCTGGACGGCGTCTTCGACATTATCGTCTCCAATCCGCCTTATATCCCCGACGGCGATATCGATGGTCTGGAGCCGGAAGTGTCCCGTTATGAGCCCCGTTCGGCCCTGGCCGGAGGAGCGGACGGCCTCGATTGCTACCGCGCCCTGATTCCCCATATGGCCCGCCTGCTGGTCCCCGGCGGCCTGGCCGCCCTGGAGGTGGGGGCCGGTCAGGCATCCGATGTGGCCGCCATGCTGGCGGCAGCAGGATTGCCGGGCGCCGGATTCCGGTGCGACCTGGGCGGCATCGAACGCTGCGTCATTGTGCAGCGCCTAAAATAATTGTTGGAATAAGCTCCGCCGACGACTAGTGTTGCCCCACACGCGCCCTTTCGAACCGGGGGGTTCTCGTCGAGCCCTTCGCTCCGCCCTTGGTTCAGCGCTGTGACCTCCCCCATCGCCGCCCCGACTTCGGACGCGGACTGGCCGTGCAGCGATGTCGGCAGGGAGATTTCTAACGGAGAGCACTCGTGAACCATGAAGGCAGGTCCTCTTTAAATCCCAAGCAGCGTTCCCGTGGACGCGGACCCAATGGCGGCGGCGGTGGCAAGAAGCACGGCGGCGGCGGCGGAGGGGGCGGTGGCGGTGGCGGCGGCATTCCCAACCGCAATCAGGTGTTCGACAGCAACGGCCCCGAGGGCCGGATCCGCGGCAATGCCCATCAGGTGCTGGAGAAGTATCTTTCCCTGGCCCGTGACGCTTCGTCCCAGGGCGATCGCGTCGCCGCCGAGAACTACTACCAGCATGCCGAGCATTATTTCCGGGTGATCAACGCCCAGAATCAGAACAACGGCCGTCCGCGCCAGCAGATGCCCACGCCCGCCGAGGATCAGTCCATGGGCGGGGAGGGTGAGGACGAGAACGGTGAAGAGATCCAACATCGTCAGGTCGCCGCCCCCGCCCCGGTGCCGGGCGAAGGCGAACAGCCGGACGTGGTCTTGCCGGTGGAGCCCGTGGAGGGCTGACCCCTAGTGTTTCCGTGAAAAGAGCGGTGCGTCCACGTCGTTGTCGTGGCGCACTAGCGCTTGCAGGAAGGCCGTGAACAGAGACCGGCGGGCTTCGCCATCATCGGCCGGTATTTCCGCCAGACAGGCGATCATGGACATCAGGTCCCGATGATCGCGGATCATGGTTTGCCGTGACGCCCAGTCGGCAGTGACGAACAACTCTTCTTCCACATGAAAGTGGTCGGCCAGCCGCTCTTGCAGCATGTGGATGGCGCGCGCCACCTTGCTTGCGCTGTCGCCTTCGACGATCACCGGCTCCAGCCGGTTCATCATGCGGTATAGCCGGTTATGCTCGGCCTCCATAAGCGGATCGCAATCCTCGAAGTCCCATTTGGGCATGTCGATCTCTCCCCTCATTGGCCTCTCTTCCAATTTGGGGATGCGTTCACCGAAAAAAAAGTGGCGAAAGGTCTAACGGCAGCGGGCCGATGGCGGGATGACCGCCCGCCCCAGGCGGACCGGCTCCTGGCGGACGGGGCCGGGATAATCCAGCGTCACATCGGGAAGAACGGTGATGGGACCGAATCTGGCTTCCAGGGCGGGGATGCCGGGGAACCAGTCCAGGGGCTCGCCCGGCCGGGGGGAGTCCTGGTGGTCGATGTCGCGATAGCGGCCGTCCCCGGCCTGATCCCACAGGACAAGGGCGCCGGTGCGGCGGATGTCGTCGTCGGACAGCCAGGGCGCCATCTTGGGATCGGCCTCGCTATAGACGCGGGGGCGTTCATGCAGCCGGAACGAGGCGGTCCCTCCCAGCCAGGCGTCGGCGATGATCACCGGCACGGGCGTGGCGCAAACCTGCCCCCAGCCTTCGGCGGCGGCGGCGGCCAGCGGCTTGGCGGGGAAGCGCGACCACTTGCCTTCGTCCATGTCGGCGATGATTCCCGTGAAGATCAGCACATAGGTCGCCGCCATGGCCACGGTCAGACCGCTGGTCCAGGCCAGCAAACGGTTCACCCGCCAGGGGGTGGGCGCGGGATAAAACAGGTGAAGCAGCAAAAGGGGAAGGGGCAGGAAGAAGGATGACGCCCATTCCACCCTCAGACCGCCGCCGGTCGCCGCGGAAAGGATCGTCACCACCACCGCGGGGCCGAGGCTGACCAGCAGCAAAAAGCGATCACGGCTGCACAGGCTCTTTCGTTGCAGCTTCGGCAGGCCCAGCCCTCCCACCATGGCGATCATCAGCGAAGCGCACATTCCGGCCATGGTCAGCAGGGCCGATGCCGGGTTGATCAGATTGCGCTCGATAAAGGTCTCCTCGGTGATCCCGGCGCCGCTGGACAGGTAGCGCAATGGCCCCAGCCCATGGGTCACCACCCAATAGACATGGGGACCAGACACCAGCAGGCATAGCGCCACGGCGGCCCAGGCGCGCGGCGAAATCAGGACCCAGCGGTGCTGCGGAGTCATCACCACATGGATCAGCAGCAGCAGCGGCAGGATCAAGATGGTGTATTTGGACAAGATCCCCAGGCCAAGGGCCAACCCAAGCAGGGGCCATGCCCAATTGCGCCTTTCCTCGATAGCCAGATAGGCGAACCAGATGGCCGCGCACCAGGGCAGGTTGAGGATGATGTTGTGATTAAAATGGGGGACGATATAGCTGTAATAGCCGAGTACCGGCAGGGTCACCACCGCCAGGGCCGCGCCCATGCTGTCCAGGTAGCGCCGCGCCAGCAGATGGACGAAGGCGAAGGAGCCCAGCATCACGGCAACGCTCAGGCCATAGATGACCGCGTCGGAGGAACCAAACGCCGTGACGGCGGTTTCGGTCATCCAGCTGATCAGGGGCGGATGCTTGAAGAAGCCCGGCTGCCACTCCAGCCCCCAGTAGACGATCTGAATGGCGTCACGATTAAGGGTGGTATTGACCGCCAGGGGCAACCCAACCCAGGTCAGGGCGTAAACAAGGAACGAGAACACCATCAGGGACTTTGCCCCTATGGCGTACTTACGTTCGGACTCGGCGATGCCCAGCGACAGGCCCATGAATTGCGCTGCTGACGATCTGTGAATGAGGGTCCCCTGAAGGATGGGCACACCCTACCTCAGTCATGCTGCAAGGCAGAAGAAAAATCGACGGTTCAGTTACACAGAGTTACAATGCCGGAGCGCCCCTTGCCCGGCCTCATATCCCGTGCTGAAACATCCGGTTAAGAGGTAGCCCCCGGTAGGGGCTTCCCAGTCCAGCATTTCTCCTGCTGCGAACACGCCGGGCAGGGCCTTCAGCATCAAATTTCCATCCAGTTCGCTCAAGGCGATACCGCCAGCGGTGGAGATGGATTCGTCCAGGGGGCGGGGGCGTTTCAACCGCAGCGGCAGGGCCTTGACCGCAGCGGCCAGGGCGGACGGGTGGCTGAGGGTCTCGGCGGGCAAAATCTCGCGCAGCAAGGCCAAAGCCATGGGGCCGAGCGGCAGGGCCTTCTTCAAGAAAGTGGACAGCGAGCGCGAGCCCCGCGGACGGCCGAGGGCGGCGGCCACCCTGTCGGGGCTCCAGTCGGGCATCAGGTCCAGCAGCGCTTCGACTTGCCCCGCTTCGGCCAGGGCGTCGCGCAAATGCGCCGACATGGCGTAGACGGCTCCACCCTCGATGCCAGTGGCGGTAATGGTTATCTCGCCCCGGCGCCTTTGCCCGTCAAATGACAGTTCCACCGTCCCGGTGCGGCCGCCCGCGAACCGTTCGGCGAAAGCATCACTCCAGTCCAGGTCGAAGCCGCAATTGGCGGACTTCATCGGGATGATTTCCACGCCCTTGGCGGCAAGGATCGGAACCCAACCGCCGTCCGAACCCAGTCGGGGCCATGACGCCCCGCCCAGCGCCAGGACGCAGAGCTCGGCCTCCACCTCTTCCTCGCCATCGGGCCCCATGAAGCGCAGGCGGTTGTCGGCGCTCCAGCCCAGCCAGCGGCGGCGGGTATGCAGGACGATTCCGAGCGCGCGCAGACGGCGCATCCAGGCGCGCAGCAGCGGCGCCGCCTTCATCTCGGCGGGAAAGACCCGGCCCGACGACCCGACAAAGGTCTCGACGCCCAATTCCCCAGCCCAGGCGCGCAATTGCTCTGGCCCGAACCGGCCCAGCAGAGGCGCCATGAAGGCGGATGCGGCCCCATAGCGGGCGGTGAAGCGGTCCAGAGGTTCGGAATGGGTAAGGTTGAGACCGCCCTTGCCCGCCAGCAGGAATTTACGGCCCGGTGAGGCCATGGCGTCAAAGATCTCGACCGCCATCTCTTGCCGGGCCATGACTTCGGCGGCCATCAATCCGGCCGGACCTGCGCCAATGACGATGGCACTCATGCTCCCGCGCCCCTTGCTGGAGACAAAGAATATCCCCATGATATGGGCCGAACCCGAAGGAAAGCCGCCAGATGTCCGTGCCCGATCATGCCTCTTGCCGCTATTTCGTGTCCTATTCCGGCGTCAAACTGCCGCTCCGGCTGGTCAATCCGCTGGAGGAGGGGGATCTGGGCCATCGCAATACCTATATGAAGGCCTGGTTTGATGCGGCCGACCGTCTGGTGGGCTGTGACAAGCTGGTCTATGGCGATGTGCAAATCAGTCATCGCTATCAGTACCACGACAACGGGGCTTTGTGCCGCGCCGAAATTCTCATGGATGGGGATCTCACCGTGATGGATTTCGACGAGACCGGCGTTCGTATTTCAACCTGAGGACTCCATGACCGCCAAGCGCAAGACCTCCCCCGCTTCCCACGCCAAATGGCGCCAGCCCGACGGCTCGCCGGTGGCCTGCGTCGAAAAGCTGAAGGTGTTGGAGGAAAATCTGGCCGAGTTCCGCACCTTGGCCCTCGAACTGCTCGAAGACGCGGTTTTGATGGGCTGCGACCCCGAACTGGTGCGCGATGTGCTGAAGGCCGAAGTCGAGGCTGTGGATACGCCTTTCCGGCCCAAGACGGGGAAGGGCTAACCCTTCCTTCTGTGCCGGGCCAGATAGAGCGGCGTGCGCGACTTCGGGACTTTGTGGATGAAGTTGTAGCGGGCCACATGGTAGCTGGGATCGAAGCCGTAGAAGTTCAGCTTCATGTGTTCCAGTTCCTCGGCGCGGTATTGATCCAGGGGCTTTTCGGCCTCGTCGGCGGTGCGTGACAGGCGCTTGGCGGCCAGGCGTTCGTCCAGGGCCGGATCGGCGGCCAGGGCTTCGGCCATTTCCTCCACTAGTTTGACGAAGTCCGGCACGCTTTGCCCGAAGCGGCAATCGATCAGGCCCAGGCGCTCGGCCTCCTCCGTGCCCATGGGCAGGCGGGCTTCGATCACCCTTTGGGCATTCTCGGCGCCGCAGCGCCGGGGCAGAAGATAGGTCCAGTATTCCGAGCCGAAGAGGTTGCCCATGCCCTTGTAATGGGGATTGAGTACGACGGCCTCGCGCGCCGCCACCAGATCGGCGGCCAGCGCCATGAACACGCCACCCGCGCCCCCATTGCCTTGCATCGCGGCCAGGGTGAAGTGACTTCCACAAGTGATGATCTCGCGGGTGAGATCGTTCATGGCGTTGATATTGGCCCAGGATTCCTCGGCCGGGCTGAGGGCGTTTTCGATGGTGCCGAGATGGATGCCGTTGGACCAGAAGTCAGGGCCACCCATCAGGGCGATCACCTTGGTGGGGCGCTGGGTTGCCTTGACGAAGGCCTCGCGCAGGCGGATGCATTGATCCGTACTCATGGCGCCGTTGACGAAGGGGAAGTGGAGATAGCCCACCCCGTGGCGCTCGTCGTACCAGATATCATGATAGCCCGGCAGTTCGGGCAGGTGGTCCTGGGGCCCCAGCACGTCCAAGGCCGGAAGCTTCAGGGCGTGAGCTTCCCTGGCCCGCAGATGGCCGATCCATACCGCGCCGTCGGTGGTGGCCCGCGCCACCGCGTGGCCCGAACGGGCGATCAGGTCCCCGGGCTTGCCTGAAAGCCCCGCCGCCGCATGGGCGTCATGGAGATAGACCGACCGGTCGAGAATGTTGTCCAGCAGGCCCGGCGTGCCATCGGCCGAGCGGATCTTGCGCAGCACGGCGGCGGTGTCGTCCCTGGTCCAGTCGATGGCGCGCTCCGCCTGTTTGACGGCAGGCTTGAACGGGGCCAGGGGAGGTCTACCGACCGGTCCGTCCTGGTCCTGAAGACGGGACAATGCGTCGAGGACCGCTTCCACCGCGCCATCGGCCACTTCGTTGCGATAGAGGCTGGACTTGGTGGCAAGACGCATGGGGAAAGTGCGCGATGCCCAGACCGGCCCTTCATCCATACCGGCCTCGGCCTGCAGAACGGTGACACCCCAATCCTGGTGGCCCTCCAGAATGGCCCAGTCCAGCGCCGCCGGTCCCCGGTCGCCGGGTGGGCCGGGATGGACCACCAGACAAAGGTGGTTCTTCCACACACTTTCCGGGATGGCGCGTTTGAGGAAGGGGGCGATGATCACGTTGGGCCGCGCCATCTTCACCGCCTGAAGGGTCACGGCATCGTTGACGTCGAATTCGGCGGTGACCTCATGGCCCAGTTCGGACAGGTCCACCCACAGGCGCTGAGTCAGCGAATTGAAGGAATGGGCAAGCAATAAGACGCGCATCAACAGATCCTCGGCAATTGCTCGCCCGCCAGCCAGTCCACCACCCGGTTGCCGCCCATGCGGGTCTTCATCTGGACGAAGTGGTGGGCATCCTCGCGGCAGGCCCCGATGCGCGCCGCGTCACGGCCCAATGGATGAGAGCGCATGATGTCGAGCAGGCGGGGCGCGTCCTCTTCGGCGCAGATGCAGATCAGCTTCCCCTCATTGGCGACGTAAAGGGGATCGAGGCCCAGCAATTCGCAGGCGCCCAGCACCTGCGGCTTGACCGGCACCAATGCCTCTTCCATCAGCATGCCGACGCCCGACTGACCGGCGATCTCGTTCAAGGTGGAGGCCAGGCCTCCCCGCGTCGGATCGCGAAGCACCCGGATTCCCGGCACGGCGGCCACCATAGCGGCGACCATTGTATGCAATGCAGCCGAATCCGACAGGATCTCGGTCTCGAAGCCTAGGGATTCTCGCTGGCTCATCACCGCCACACCGTGGTCGCCCATGGTGCCCGACACCAAGATGGCGTCGCCGGGGCGCGCCTTGTCGCCGGAAATCTCCACGCCGGGAGGCACGATGCCGATGCCCGCCGTGGTGATGAAGATGCCGTCGCCCTTGCCCTTTTCCACCACCTTGGTGTCGCCGGTGACCACCGGCACGCCCGCATCCTTACTGGCCTTGGCCATGGAGGTGACGATGCGCTTCAAGTCGGAAAGGGGAAAGCCCTCCTCGATGATGAAGCCCGCCGAGAGCGAGATGGGCTTTGCCCCCGCCATGGCCACGTCGTTGACGGTGCCGTGAACGGCAAGGCTGCCGATATCGCCGCCGGGGAAGAACAGTGGGGAAATGACATAGCCGTCGGTGGTCATCACCATGCGGCCACCGGGTACCTCGAAGGCGCCCTGGTCATTGCGCTGGTTCAGCGCTTCGTTGTCGAAGGCGGCGATGAACAATTCCTCGACCAACTGGGCCATGGCGCGGCCGCCGCCGCCATGGGTGAGATCGACGCGGCCGTTCTGGATATCCAGCGGGCGGGGATGGGCGCGGCGGGGCAGGGTCATTCACTCTTCTCCAGATCCCGGAACCGTCCATAGGTCCAGTGGGCGGCGCAGGCGCCCTCGGCCGAGACCATGCAGGACCCCATGGGATTTTCGGGCGTGCAGATTGTGCCGAACAGCTTGCAGTCGATGGGCTTTTTCACTCCCCTCAGGATGGCGCCGCATTCGCAGGCCTTGTTGTCGCCGGGATTGTCCTGGGGCACGTCCCAGCGGCGCTCGGCATCCCAGGCGGCATAGGGTTCTTTGAGGCGCAGAGCCGAATAGGGCACCATGCCCAGCCCCCGCCATTCGAAGACCCGGCGCAGTTCGAACATGTCGGCCACCAGGGATTTGGCCTTCTCGTTGCCGTCCCTGGTCACGGCGCGGGCGAATTCGTTTTCCACCTCGAAGCGGCCCTCGTTGATCTGGCGCACCAGCATGCGCACCGCCTGCATGACGTCGAGGGGCTCGAAACCGGCGATGACCACCGGGCGTTGGTATTCCTCGGCGAAATATTCGTAGGGGCGCGAGCCGATGATGGTGGACACATGGGCCGGGCCGATGAAGGCGTCCAGCTTCACCGTGCCCAGTTCGCGCACCTCGGGGGAATCGAGAATCTGGGTGATGGCGGACGGCGTCAGCACATGGTTGCAGAATACGCTGAAATTCTTCAGCTCCAGCGCCTGGGCCTGTTTGATGGCCACGGCGGTGGGCGGCGTGGTGGTCTCGAAGCCAATGGCGAAGAACACAACCTGTCGGTCAGGATTGGATTGGGCCAGCTTGATGGCGTCCATGGTCGAGTACACCATGCGCACATCGGCGCCCTCGGCCTTGGCCTTGAGCAGCGACAGGCGCTTGGAGCCCGGCACGCGCAGCATGTCGCCATAGGTGCACAGGATCACGCCCGGCTGACGCGCCAGCCAGATGGCGGCGTCGATGCGGCCGATGGGCAGCACGCAGACCGGACAGCCCGGCCCGTGGATCATGCGCACATTGGCGGGCAGCAGGTCTTCCAGGCCATAACGGCTGATGGCATGGGTATGGCCGCCGCAAAATTCCATGATGTGGTAGGTGGAGGCGGGATCAGCCTCGGCCTTGATGGCGCGCGCAATGCTTTGCGCCAGTTCGCCGTCCCTGAACTCGTCGATGTATTTCAAGCGAGGGCCTCCGGGGCCATCTCGCCCATTTCGCGGAACAGCTCCAGGGTGCGGGCCGCTTCTTCGGGGTCGATCACCGACAGGGCATAGCCCACATGGACGATGACATAGTCGCCCGGCTTCACGTCAGAGACCAGGGCCAGCGACACGGTCTTGGTCACGCCGCCGAGATTGACCTTGGCCGAATCCTCGGGCAGCAGTTCGGTGACCAGAGCGGGCAGGGCAAGGCACATGGTAAGTCCTTTCTATGGTCCCTCAATCGCCGGGCGGGCCACCTCCGTGGCCCTTGGCTCCCGCGGCATAAGCCGCGCCGGGCCTTGCCCGCAACTCCGAACCGATGATCGGTTCGTCGAAACTTTCAAACTCAACTCAACGCGGCGATCCAGGCCTGGCCCAGGGACAGACCGGCATCACCGGGCGATACCTGGGCGGCGGTCAGGGGCTCCAGGCCCACGGCCTTCAGCCTGTGGACCAGACCGCCGGTCAGCACCTTGTTGAGGAAACAGCCGCCGCCCAGGGTGACATGGAGCGTTCCGGCGGCCGCGGCCAATTCGGTGATCCATTGAACCAGGGCCTCGATCAAGGTGCCGTGGAACAGGTTGGCACCCCGGACCGGGTCGGTGCAATGGGCAAGACAGGCCAACAGCGGCAGAAGGTCGAGAACCCCGTCATGAAGAATCCATCCCGATGGCAGCACGTCCGGCTCCGTCACCAGGGCTTCCAGCGCCATGGGGGCTTGGCCTTCGAAATCGGAGATGGGGTGAATGCCCAGCAGACCGCAGGCCGCGTCGAACAGCCGCCCGGCCGAGGAGGTCTCGGGGCTGTTGAGGCGCCGGTCCAGCATCTGGCCCAGCATGGCGGCGGCGGGGATATTGTGGAAGCGAGTGGCGATCTCGTCGCCGCGCCCCAGCTTGTGGAGCGCGGCGGCGGCCATGCGCCAGGGTTCGCGCGCCGCCCGGTCGCCGCCCGGCTGGGCCAAAAGGGCGAGATGGCCCAGGCGGCGGTAATGGGGGCCATCAGCAAACAGCACTTCGCCGCCCCAGGATTGGTTGCCCGGCCCCAGGCCGAAGCCGTCGAAGGACACGCCGATCACCGGGCCCTCGATACCGTGTTCGGCGGCTATTGCCGCAGCATGGGCGTGGTGGTGCTGTACGGCCAATTGCGGCAGGTCGAGAGACTGGGCAAAGCGGGTCGAGTGAAAGTCAGGGTGCAGGTCATGGGCGACGAGGATGGGCGCGACGCCAGCCTCCTTGACCAGCCCCTCCACGGCCGCCTCGAAGGCGGCGATGGAATCCGGCGTGCCGAGATCGCCGTGATTGGCCGAGATCAGCGCCTCTGCGCCGCGCGTCACGCAGATGGTGTTCTTGAGAAAAGCCCCCACCGCCAGCACCGGCGGAACGGCGCGCGGCAGGGCGATGATCTGGGCGATGGCACTCATCGGCACGCAGCCAGGAACAGGTTAACCACGAAGGCTCGAAGGCGCGAGGGCGCACGAAGAAGAGAAGAAATCCTTGCCTTTTCCTTCCTTCCCTTCGTGCCTTCGTGGTGAAAAACCATGGCGTCAGCCTTGCTCCATGCTGGAGCGGACAGCGGCCAGCTTCTTTTCCAGCAGCGCGACCTTGTGGGCCAAAGCGCGCTTTCTGCCCTCGGCTATCCAGGCCAGCCACGCGTCCATGCCCTCCCCGGTGCGGGCCGAGAGTTGCAGAACCACGATGTCGGGATTGACGCGCCGGGCAAAGCCGATGCAGCGCTCCACGTCGAAATCGGTGTGGGGCAACAGATCGGTCTTGTTGAGGATCATCATGGAGGCCGCGTGGAACATGTCGGGATATTTCAAGGGCTTGTCCTCGCCCTCCGTCACCGACAGGATCGCCACCTTATAGGCCTCGCCCAGATCGAAGGCGGCGGGGCAGACCAGATTGCCCACATTCTCGATGAACAGCACCGAATCGTCGGCCAAGCCCAGCTTGGCCATGGCGCTTTCCACCATATGGGCGTCCAGATGGCAGCCCTTGCCGGTATTGACCTGGATGGCGGGAATGCCGGTGGCGCGGATGCGGTCGGCGTCGAAACTGGTCTGCTGGTCGCCTTCGATCACCGCCACGGGGAATTTTGCCTTCAACGCCTCGGCGGTGCGGCACAACAGCGTGGTCTTTCCCGAACCGGGGCTGGACACCAGATTGAGCGCGAAGACCCCATGCTCGGCCATCCAGGCGCGGTTCTTTTCGGCGAAATCGTCGTTGTGGGACAGGATGTCCTTTTCGATCTGGACGATGCGCTTTTGGCTGAGGCCCGGCACATGGACTCCGGCGATGCCGCGGCCGTAATGGATATCCTTGTCGGAATCATGATCATGGTGGTGATGGTCATGGTCATGGCCATGGGGATGGTCATGGCTGTGATCGTGGCTGTGGCCGTGATGGTGGTCATGGTCGTGGGAATGAGTGTGGCCGTCCACCTTGGCGTCTCCGCAGCCGCAAACCGTGCACATCACTCCACCTCCATTTCCTTGATCCGCATCTCCTCTCCCGTGGTGACGGCCAGTTTGGCGCCGCCGCAATCAGGGCAGAGATCCACCCGCGAGGTGACGTGGACCGATTTCGAGCAATCCATGCACCAGGCGGTGCCGGGAATGCGGATGATTTCCAGCTTGGCGCCCTCGGTCAGCGGATTGCCCCGCGCCACCGCATCAAAGCAGAATTCCATGCTTTCCGGCACCACGGTGGAGAGTTCGCCAATCTCCAGCCACACCGTCTTGACCCGGGTGAAGCCATGGCTGGCCGCCTGATCCTCTAAGATGCGCACCACGCCCTCGGTCAGGCTCATCTCATGCATGGCCGCGAACCTCGATACGAAAGGGGACGCAAGGGTCCAGGCTGGCGGCCAGCAGGCGGGCCTTGGCCTCCAGATCAGGGCCCCAGGCGCCGAGAAGCCCCTGGGCCAGGGGACCTTCGGGGTGGAAGTTCCATTCGGTGGGCGCCAATATCCGGTATCCGCTCAACACGCCCTCCCGCAATTCCACCCAATGGGCCAGAAGGCCGCGCGCCGCGTCCACCAGTCCGAGACCCGTGCCGTCGGCGCGCGCTATGGCAAGGCCGCCGGAATCGGCGCACAAATCCTGCACCAATTCTTCCAGTTCCCGCAATGACGTCGCCATATCCACCAGACGGGCGGCGAAACGGGAGGAAAGGCCGCATCCGTGTTCGGCCATGAGCGCCACGACCAGGGGATGGGTCTGGTGGCTGGCCAAGGGGCCGGTCTCGAAGACGCGGCCATGGCAATCGGGCCGGGCGCGATAGGCTCCGTCGCCATCGGCGCCCAGCCGTTCCTCCAGATCATGCGGCCCCAGTTCGGGCATCAGGCAAGGTGGGCAATGGCCGAACCCGGCCATATCCTGGTCATCCAGGCGGCGCAGCAGGCGCGATGCGGGCGAGCCGCCATGGGCGACCCAGGCGCGGAAGTCCGAATACTCGTCCAGACGCTCTTCCGGCGGGCCAGAGAGCAGGCGGTTCAGGGTATCTTCAAACCGGCGCAGGATCTCGTCCAGGGCGTGATGGTCGGGGGCCAGTCTGCCGCCGCCCGGCCGCGCCCAATCCCCGTCAGGGTAAAGCGCCTTTCGCATGGCGGTAATCAAGGGGCGCAGCGGCTTGACGGCCGCCAGGTCCGGCGCTTCGCCCAGCAGGGCCGGCCAGTCCCGGAACACGCTGGCGGCATGTTCGGTCAGGGATTCCGCCAGGCCCAGCGCATGGCGCGCCATGCGTTGGGCGGGCGGCGCGTCGATACCGGCGGCGGTCTCCACCGCTCTCAATCCGGCCAATCCTTGCGCCGTGCCGCACAGGGAATACAGGGTGGGAAGAAAGGCCAGGACCTGCTCGGGCTTGCGGCCCGTCAGCCCGTCCGAGGCGCGGACGAGACGGTCAGAGCCGATTTCCACCCGCTCGACGCGGCCCTGTCGGGAAAGGTGAAGGGTGATGGCAAGGCTGGACTCGGGCGGCAGCATCAGGCCTGTCCGGCGGCCAGAACCTCGGTGAGATAGGCCAGCGCCTCGGCGGCCATCTCGGGATCGACCTTCTCGGCGGCGAAATTGCCGCCGGGGCCGAGAATGACGTAATCGCCCACCGTCACCTCTTCGTCCAGCATCATCAGGCTGGTGGTGCGGACGGCCCCGAACGCCTCGACCGTGGCGACACCGTTATGGATGGCGGTGATCAGGGACGGCACGGCCATGCACATGGTCTTAGGCTGCCTTCCTGCCGACCGCAAAGCCGATGGCGGCCAGTTCGCCCACGATCCGATCCACCAGTTCCGGCAGGCTGGCGGCCACGGTGGGCGTGGGCTCCATGGACAGATCGAAGGACAGGGGTTCGACGCCGTACAAGATGATGTGTTTGGGCATCAGCCCATGGAAATTGAGCGCGCCCAGCATGTCGGACAGGCCGACCTGATGGGGCGAGATGCGGGTCTTGAAGAAGGCGGGGATCTGGTCGCCGATCAGCCGGGTGATGGTGCCCGGCTCCTTCTTGGCGCGCATGCAGTCGGCGATGATCAGGTAATCGGCCTCGGACACCTGATCCAGGCAGTCCATGCCCGAGGTTCCTCCATCGATAACCTCGATTTCGGCTGGCAGATCGTAGAGTTCCTCCAGGCGGGTGACGGCGTGAACGCCGATTCCTTCGTCGGAGAGCAGAATATTGCCGACGCCGAGAACAACGATGCGCATGGGCTTCCTCGAGACAAAAAGATCCCCTCCCGCCGGTCAGCGGGAGGGGGGATTCTACACTTAGAGAGCCTTGACCTGCACCACTTCCTTCTCGTCCTCGACCACGTGCACGGCACAGGCCAGGCAGGGGTCGAAGGAGTGGACGGTGCGCAGCACTTCCAGCGGCAATTCGGCATCGGCGATGGGGTTGTCCATCAGCGAGGCCTCGTAGGGGCCGATATTGTCGTTGTCGTCGCGCGGACCGGCATTCCAGGTGGAGGGAACGACGCACTGGTAGTTGGCGATCTTGCCATCGCGGATCACCGTCCAGTGGGACAGCAGGCCGCGGGGCGCCTCGTGGAAGCCGTAACCCATGACTTCACCCTTGGGGAAGGTGGGCTTGTTGAAGGTCTTGGTGTCGCCCTTGCCGATATTGTCGATCAGGGCCTGCCAGTTCTGCACCATGACCTCTGCCATCACGCCCGAGCGCACGGCGCGGGCGGCATGGCGGCCGATGGTCGAATGAAGCGCCGCCAGCGGGATCTTGGAGCCCAGCAGCGAGGACGCGGTGTCGAGAACCTTGGTGGCATAGCCGATGGTCGGCTGGTGCCCCGAGGCGACGCCCGCCAACACGCTGGCCAGCGGACCCACCTGGGCGCGCTTGCCGTAGAAGGTCGGAGCCTTCAGCCAGGAATACTTGCCGTCATCCTGGAAGTCGGTGTAGTTGGGCTTGGTCTCGCCCTTGAAGGGATGCAGCGGGCCGGGCTTGGAATAATCGTACCAGGCATGCTTGACCCCTTCCTCGACGCCGTCACGCAAGTAAGCGTCGCCGAAGGCGGTGATGGGCTTGTACTGGGCCAGATCGGCATTGGGGATATAGCCGCCGGGAACCAGGAACTTGGTGCCCTTGCTGTCCATGGGGAAGTCGGGGCAGGACAGGTAGTTGGTGACGCCCGCGCCATACTTGGTCCATTCGGCGTAGAAGGCGCCGATGGCGGCGATATCCACCAGATAGACCTTGTTGATGAAGTCGGTCAGGGCGTCCATATGCGGCTTCAAGGCCAGCAGACGCTCGACGGTCAGCACCGACTGGCTGTCGGTGGCGATGGGGTTGGACACGCCGCCCACGGCCACGTTCTGGATGTGCGGCGACTTGGAGCCCAGCAGGGTCACGATCTTGTTGGCGTGACGCTGGGCGTCGAGCGCCTGGAGATAGTGCGCCACCGCCAGCAGGTTCACCTCGGGCGACAGCTTCATGGCCGGATGGCCCCAATAGCCGTTGGTGAACGGACCAAGCTGGCCGCTGCCCACGAAGGTCTTCAGCTTTTCCAGGGTCTGGGTCATGACATGGCGGCCGTTCAGCGGCCAGTCGGACAGGCTTTCCGCCAGTTGGGCGGTCTTGACCGGATCGGCCTTCAGCGCGCTGACCACATCCACCCAGTCGAGAGCCGACAGGTGGTAGAAGTGCACGATATGATCATGGATGGCGTGAGCCGAGATGATCATGTTGCGGATGAACTGGGCGTTCACCGGCACTTCCAGATTCAGGGCGTTCTCGACCGCGCGGACCGAGGTCATGGCGTGGACGGTGGTGCACACGCCACAGATGCGCTGGGTGATGGCCCAGGCGTCGCGCGGGTCGCGGCCCAGCAGGATCAGCTCGACGCCGCGCCACATCTGGCCCGACGACCAAGCCTTGGTGACCTTGCCGCCGTCGACCTCGACGTCGATGCGCAGATGGCCTTCAATCCGAGTGATGGGATCGATGGTGATTCTCTTGGACACTGCTCAGGTCTCCTTACTCGGCGGCCGCAGGGGTCGAGTGGCCGGGAAGAATGGGGAATTTCCGGACGAAAACGATATAGGCGAGCACTTCGATGGCGATCACGCCGATGGTGACCATCATCTCGGGCACGCTGGGGAAATAGTGCCAGCCGGGGCCGGTGTCATAGGCCACCAGGAAGGCGTCGATACGGTACAGAACCGCACCGGTCAGCATGCTCATGGCCGCGGCCAGAAGCTTGGACAGCTTCTTGCGGTTGGCCGGAGAGGACAGGACCACCACGGGATAGACGAACACCGCCATCTCGATCAGGAACATCACGCTTTTGACGCCCGAGGTGAACACCTTGAAGATGGCGCCGCGCACGACCAGATCGCCCAGGCGGATGACCAGATAGGCCACCAGGATGCCCATGATGATCTTGCCGATCTTCGAAAGCATGGGCAGTTCGCCCGCTATGTCGCGCTTGAAGCCCACCGAAGCCCAGGTCGCCTCGACGATGACGATGGCGAAGCCCATGCACACGGCGGTCAGGAGGAACAGCAGGGGCAGCAGCGGAGTCTGCCACAGCGGGTGGATCTGGTAGCCGAACACCACCAGCAGCGATCCCAGCGAGGATTGGTGCATGGTGGGCAGCAACACGCCCAGGCCGATGAAGAAGAACATGACCTTGTTCAGCTTGGCCTTGAGATCCTTGAAGCCGAAATGCTCGAGGAAGGCGGGCGAGAACTCGATCCACAGCACCAGGATGTAGCAGCTGATGCAGGCGGCCACTTCGAACATCACCGAACCGGGCTGGGCATAGCCTGGCCACAGGATGTGCCAGAAGTTCCAGTAGCGGCCCAGATCGATCAGCACCGACAGGCCGCCCAGGGAATAGCCGAACAGCGAGGCGGTCAGCGCCGGGCGGACCAGATGGTGATACTCGCCCTTGTTCAGGATGTAGCACACCAGGGCCATGGCGTAGCCGCCGCAGGCGAAGCCCGTGGCGATGACCACGTCCCACACCACCCAGATACCCCAGGGGTAGCCGTTATTGATGTTGGTGACGGCGCCCAGGCCGTAGATGAAGCGCTGGGCCATGAAGAACAGGGCAATGCCGACCAGCACGGCCAGGACGATGGTGAAGGGGGAAACCAGCGATCCGCCGATGGCGGTGGGGCCAGCCTTGCCCTTGCGCAGGTTTCTCGCCACCTGGCTGGGAATGGGATGGTTGACCATTACTTGTGCCCCCCTTCCGGATGATCGAACATGTCGAAATCATCGTCGTCGTGGTGGTCCTTCGAGCCCTTCCAGGCAGCGGTGACCAGACCGGCCAGCGCCACCACCGGCAGGATCATCCCGCCATAGAGGGTGTGCTGAAGGGTCTCGGAATCTGCGGCGTAGGACCGTTCGGGCAGGCCCATGGGCAGGGCCAGCTTGTCGAAGGCGACCCCGGACAGGTAGCGCACCTGGGTGCCCCCCGCGTCCTTCTGGCCGTAGACATAGTCCACATATTCCGGCGCGGCCTTTTCGTGCGTGTCGCCCGAATCGGGGGTGCGGCGGGGGAACAGATTGGGCTCGCCCGGCTTCATGGCCCGGCGCCGCTCGATCTCTTCCGAAAGCGCCTTGTAGGAGCCGAAAATGGTGGCGCCGGTGGGGCAGCTTTCCGCGCAGGCGGCATACTTGCCCTGTTCCATCCTGTGCTTGCACAGCTGGCACTTGGCGATCTGCGGCGTGGGTGTGTCGTACTGGAACTGGGGAACGCCGAAGGGGCAGGCGGCGACGCAGTAGCGGCAGCCGATGCAGGCGTCCTTGTTATAGGTCACGACACCGTCGGTAGGCCGCTTCTGCATGGCCGAGACGGGGCAGGCCGACACGCAGGACGGATCGGCGCAGTGCAGGCAGGAGCGCTTGATATGGGCAAAGCCGTTCTCGGCCTTGTCCTTATTTTCCATGGTGCCGGACTGATAGATCTTGATGACGTTGTAGGTCTTGCCGGAAAGCTCCAGCGGCGTGTCCCACAGCTTCTCGCCGATATTGTCTTCCAGCGGCAGGCTGTTGGCCTCCTTGCACGCCGACATGCAGGCCTTGCAGCCGATGCACAAGGTGGCGTCGTAAAGCAGGCCGACGGCGTTCTCGGGAACCTGATGGCTTTCCCGCGCCTGGGCGCCGGAGGGGGCGAGGGTGGCGCAGGCGGCGGCTGCCGCTGTTCCACCCGCCGCCGCCGTCGCCAGAAAATTGCGTCTGGTGATGGTCATGGCGGATTACCCCTGCTTTCCGGAGTCCTGGCCGTCTTCGCTCTTGCCCAGATTGCCCACCAGCTTGGCGCCGGCGCCGATGGCCAGGCCACCGACCGCCGCCACCGTGGCGATGGCGCCGATGGAGGCTCCGGCGCCCTGCTCCTCGACCACGCGGGCATAGCCCAGGGGCGGACGCTGGTTCTGCAACTCCGCCAGGGCATGGATGGGCTTCTCGAAGCCGATATGCTTTTCCGTGCAGCCGATGCAGGGATGCCCGGTGCCCACCGGCCACGAGCCCGAACCCACATCGTTGAACAGGATGGCCGGGCAGTTGGCGTAGGTCTCGGGACCCTTGCAGCCCAGTTTGTACAGGCAATAGCCCTTGCGGTGACCCTCGTCGCCGAATTCCAGGGCGAAGCGGCCAGCGTCGAAATGGGCGCGGCGTTCGCAATTCTCGTGGATGAGACGGGAATAGGCGAATTTGGGACGGCCCTTGTCGTCCACCGCAGGCAAGCTGCCGAAGGTCAGGAAGTGGACCACGGTGGACAGGAAGTTATAGGGGTTGGGCGGGCAGCCGGGGATGGTGACCACCGGCTTGCCCAGAATCTCGGCCACTCCGGTGGCGCCCGTCGGATTGGGCGGCGTGGACGGCATGCCGCCCCAGGACGCGCAGGAGCCGATGGCGATCACGGCGGCCGCGCCCTCGGCGCATTCCTTGGTCAGCTGCATGGCGGTCTTGCCGCCCACCTTGCAGTAGATGCCGTTATCCTTGACCGGGATGGCGCCTTCGATGACCAGGACGTATTTGCCCCAGTTCTTCTTCATGGCCGCCTCGCGGGCCGCTTCCACCTGATGGCCAGCGGCGGCGAACAGCGTCTCGTGATAATCGAGCGAGATGATCTCGAGGATCAGCTTCTCGATGGTGGGATGCTCGGCGCGGAGCATGGACTCGGTGCAGCCGGTACACTCCTGGAAGTGCAGCCAGATCACGCTGGGGCGTTCCTTGGCGGTAATGGCCTGGGCGATCTCGGCCTCCGCCCCTTTGGGCAGGCCCATGGTCGCGGCCATGGCGGCACAGAACTTCAGGAAGTCGCGGCGTTCAAGATTGAACCGGTTCGCGATCTCGCGGGAAATTTCGGTATCGTCGTACATTGTCCCCCACCTTGGCTGGCGCGTCGGGCTGTGGAAGTCCGGGAGGGGGTCGGTCGCGGAGCCATGCGCGGGCAAAGGGGGTCATGCCCCTGCCGCTTACGTCTCCCGAAAGCCTCCCGAATCTTCTTTTTCTCGGTTGTGCATCGCAGTTACCGCAAATGCCATGCCAACTCCAATGGGTGGGTGAGGGTGGGCAAGGGTAGGGGGCATAATCAAGGAACCAGCCAACGTCATGACGCATTGTTGAATGCTTCCAGTAAGCACTCGGCGCGCTGACTGGAAAGTAAAATTCCATCGCTGGTTTTTAACTATCCATTATCCTCGAGAAGTATTGATTATACGGAACGCGGTATGTCATACGTATATGGCTGTCGATGACAAGAAGGCTGGGGGAAGGTATGGGCAATCCGGGATATGGCCCCCTCTGCACCGAACTGGCGCGGGCATACCGTCTGCTGGCGGATCTGTCCTGCCACCAGGCGGGGGCGAAGGACGATGCGCGGCTTGAAGCCGTGCGGGAGCGCGTCAGGCGATGTGAGGGGCGTTTGCTGGTCGTCTCATTGGGGCAAAAGGCTCCATGCGACCAGGAGTCATGCGGTCGCTGACCTACCAGAGGCGGGAAACGCGGCGAGCCTGCGCCTTGATGGCGAATGCGCGCTGGAGCAGGGCCTGGGCGCGGTAATCCAATCTGGCCAGGTCGGCTTCGGGGGTGGCGCCTTCCATGATCTCGCGGGCTGCGCGCAGGGTCGAGGGCGGAACGCTCCACGGCTCCAGCAATCTGGTCCAGGCGAGTATCTGCATGACCACGGCGCCGATGACGGCAAGCCCCATTCCGTGGGACAGCTGCAGTTCCAGGCTTTTCGCCGCATCGGCCTGGATGTCGCGATGCCATTGCACCACATCGGCGGCGAGAGCGGCGCCCGCTTGCGCGACCTTGCGGATCTGGGCGGCTTCGAACTCCGATAAGATGCCGCTGGGGGCCCGGCTGGGAATGCTGGTGGCCTGGCACGGCGCAGTGCCGCTTCCCGAAGTCTCAGCCAGATCGTGATGCGGTACGGCCATGTTGCGTCCCCTGTCGCTCTTTTCATGGTAATTGGTACGCATACTAAGGGTGTATGTCTATACGGGATATCCGATATGGGCTGCTTTGCCAGGGGGGGGTAAACCCAGCCCGTTAAGTGAAGAATTTCATTGAGTGCCCGGAAAGTGAGTCATTTCTGCAACACTGCTGACTCGCCCGCCGGAAAAGTGAATACTGTGTGAATGCATGTGTTGACGCAGTGAATCCCCGTGTGATTCCATCCGCAACATGTTGCAGGAACTTCTCAGCCGCTGCCGTCGCGTTGTCGGTCCGATGATCGGGCTTGGCGCCGTGGCCTATTTTACCTACCACACCGTCGAAGGTGATCGGGGCGTGCTGGCCTATTTCCGTCTGCAGGCCGAGATTCTCGATGCCGAGATGCACCTGTCCAGGGTGGCGTCGGAGCGCACCGAGATGGAACATCGGGTGCAACTCCTGCGCCCCGACCATCTTGACCCCGACATGTTGGAAGAGCGGGCCCGCATCATGCTCAATATGGGGCGTGAGGGCGAGGTCGTGGTCTTCGACAAGCGGCGATAAGCGGTTTTTTTCGCGTTCAGAACGGGCGGGACAGGCGGCCGGGATCGACCAGCAGGATCATCCCGGAATCGTCATGCGCGATAGCCGACAGCCCCCTCAGTTGCGAACTGGCCTCGATCAGGGGCGGCAGGGGATGGATGGATTCGACCGGCAATTCGCTCAGGCTGACCTCGCCCGAAACCAGGGCTGATACATCTCCGTCCCCCGTGCGCAGACGAAGCATGCAGGTGGCTCGCGCCGTGCGGGGAAGGCCCAGCAGATCCTCGATGGCAGGGGCGTCGGTCACGGTGCTTTCCACGGAAAGCATGGCCGCCACCTGACGGGCGGGCAGGGCAAAGCGGTTGCCCGCCGCCGGGAAGATCACCACCGGCAGTGAGGCCGGGTCGCTCATTCCAGATTGCCCCGGTAATCGGCGAAAATCCTCTCCACATCCAGCAGGGTCACCAGATGGCCCGCGAATTCGATGATTCCCAGCACGATGGGCTTGCGGTGTTCGGGAATGGTATGGGGCGGAGCCATGATCCGGCTTTGCGCGATATCCATGACCTCTTCGACCCCGTCGACGCGCACGCCGCTGCGCATGCCGCCGCCCTGGCACAGAAGGATGCGCGAATGGTCAAGGCTGGCCATCGGGCCATAGCCCAGCACGGCGCGCAGATTCACCACCGAATCGATGTCGCCGCGCACATTGATGACGCCTTCCAGCGATTGCGGACAGCCCGGCAGGTAGAAGACCGGGCTGTTGGGCAGGACCTCGCGCACCTTGTCGCCGGCAAAGGCGAACCAGTCGCCGTCCAGGGTGAACACCACCAGCTTCAACTGCGGTTCGTCCACATTGACGATGGCGCGGGTCTCGCCACGGCGGGCCTCGAGGATCTGGTCCAGGCTAAGATCGGCGACGCTCATGGAAGCGGCCCCAGGGATGCCAGTTCGATGCGGTTGCGCCCGGTCTGCTTGGCCTCGTAGAGGGCCTTGTCGGCGGCCTCCATCAGCCGGTCGCCCGCAATCTCGGGGAAACGGGCGATGCCGCCGCTGAAGGTGCAGGAAAAGAACTGGTCGCCACATTGGAATTTCAGCCGCGCGAAATCTTCGCGCAGGCCGTTCACGATGGTCAGGCTTTCCTTGAGGCTGACATTTTGCATGATGATGACGAATTCCTCGCCGCCATAACGCCCGATCAGGTCATTGGTGCGCAGCCTTTGCTGCAGCAGCCGCGCCAGCGCCACCAGCACCTGATCCCCGGCCGGATGCCCATAGGTGTCGTTGACCGACTTGAAGAGGTCGACATCGATCATAACCACGCAGAGCTTGCCGTTTTCGCGGCGCGCGGCGGCCAGGGAGGTCTCCAGATACTGGGCGATGAAGGTGTGGTTGAACAGTCCGGTCAACCCGTCGCGGACCATCAGGGAGCGCAGGGTGCGCATCCGTTCGGCCCGGATGGCCACGGCGCTGATGAGGTCCTCGGGCTGAATGGGCTTGGTGAGGAAGGCCTCGGCGCCCACCCGCATGGCCGAGACCTGGGTCACCTTGTTGGTCTCGCTGGACAAGAAGACGATGGGCAGGCTGATGAAGTCGGGAATCTGGCGGATCAGCCGGGACAGGTCGCGCCCCGTGCATTTGGGCATGTACATGTCCATCAGCACGAGATCGGGGCGGAAGGCCGCCAGGGCGTCCAGAATGCCGCTGGGCTCGTGCAGCAGGCTGGTGATCATGCCTGCCTCTTCCAGGATCAGGCTGTGATACTCGGCGACCTCGGGCTCGTCATCCACCACCAGGATGCGGTAGGGCTCGGGCTCGTTGCGCGACGTCATGCCGTCCAGGGTATCGACCAGTTCGATGGCGCGGACGGGCTTGACGAAATAGGCCTGGCCCCCGGACATCACGGCCCGCAGACGGGCATCGAAATCGCGGCGGCCGGAAATGAAGATCACCGGCGGCGGGTTGGGCATCTCGCGGCGCAGGCTGGCCACGGTTTCCGTGCCCGTATGGCCGCCATCCGGGAACATTATGTCCATGATGACCGCATCGGGAGGATTGGACAGAACCGCCGCCCGCAGGGCATCGGGAGAGGTGAAATTGACTACCCCATAGCCGAAGCATTTTAACTGGATGATCAAGGTCTCGGCGGCCGGTTCGTCGTCGTCGCACATATAGATGCGCTTGCGCGGGGCGTCGTCGTCGCCCCCAGCCTGGCGTAGATCGAAGGCGGGCGTCAGGCCCGTCAGCAGGTTCTCGCTGTCCAGAGCCTCGGCCGCCATGTCCTGGACCTGGGCCAGCAGGGACTGCATCTCGGTGACGGTGGCCGCGATCGAGCGCAGGCGGGCGTCCTCGTCCAGGGCCCGGAAGGCCAGGATGACTTCCTCGCCCGCGCCGCCCTTGGCGCTGATCTCTCCCAGGCCGAAGGAGGCGGCGGTTCCCTTGATGGAGTGGAAGATGCGGTAAAGGTCGTCCAGCGTGCTGGCTTCCTTGGGCGACCGCATCAGTCTTGCGCCCAGGTCGCGCCCTTGCCGGACGGTCTCGGGGACCTTGCCGAGGAAGGTCAGGCGCAGCTTCTGGATCTTTTCGCGCAGGGTGTGCTTGCGGGGTTCCATGCCGCCTAGACCTTTCCGTGCTTGGCCAGGGTGGCGGCGATGGCGTCCATCAGGGATGTTTCCAGGGTGAAGTCCTTGGTCAGGCAGCCGTCGAGCCGCGGCTCCTCGGCCAGAAGCGGGCCGGGCTCGTCGCCGGTCAGCAAGATGAAGGGAATGGCCTCGCCCTGGTCACGCAGATTGCGGAACAGGTCGATGCCGCTGACCAGGGGCATGTTCATGTCGGACACCACCAGATCGAAGGGGCCGTTCTCCGACAGAGCCTCGGTGGCGTCGATGCCGTTTTCCACCAAGACCACGTCATGACCGGCATCTTCCAGCACCGCCCCGGTCATCTCGCCCGCCATGGCATCGTCGTCAACCACCAGTATCCGCATGTTCCGTCCGCCCTTTTCCGGCAAGTTCACCCTAACAGACTGCGCAAGGTATCGACCAGACTGCTCTGGTCGAAGTCGCCCTTGACGATATAGGCATCGGCTCCGACCTGGATGCCGCGCCGCTTGTCCTCTTCTTTTTCCCGCGAGGTGACGATGATGATCGGCCGGTCGCGGTAGCGTTCATCCTGGCGCAGCGCCGCGGTCAGCGAGAAGCCGTCCATGTTGGGCATTTCCACATCGGTCAGGACGGCGTCGAAATCGCCGTTGCGCGCCTTGTTCAGCCCGTCCAGCCCGTCTTCGGCCAGGGTGACCGCATAGCCGTGGGCTTCCAGGACGTCCTTTTCGATCTCACGGGTGTTGAGCGAATCATCGACCACCAGGATACGGATCATTGCGTCGCGGCCCGCTTGCGCCGGTTCGGCGGCACCCGCCCGCGAGCGCCGCGCCATGTCGAGCAGGACCGGGGCGTGCAGCACGCTGACCAGGGTGTTGCGGCCGGTCATGACCATGCCCGCCACCAGGGGCAGATGGCGCAGATGTTCGGGCAGTGGCTTAATCACCATGTCGCGCTCGTCGAGCAGCTCGTCGACCAGCAATGCCAGCTTCTCGTTGCGCACCCGCACCACCACCAGCCGCAGCATGGTCCTTGCCGAGCGGGTCTCTGGCAGGCCCAGCAGGGCGGCCAGCGAAACCACGGGAATGAATTCGTTGTCGATGACCACCGCGTCCCGCTCAGCGACCCTCAGGAGCCTGTCATCGGGAAGCTCCAGAAGCTGGGCCACGTATTGGGCGGTGAAGCCGAAACTCTCGTCCCCGGCCGCCACCACCAGGACCCGCATCACCGCCAGGGACATGGGCAGGCGCAGCGCGAAGGTGGTTCCCTTGCCCGGAACGGTCTCCACGCCGATCACGCCCTGGAGGTCGTCGACGATGGTCCGCTTGACCACGTCCATGCCCACGCCGCGTCCCGAGACCTCGGTGATGATGGAACTGGTGCTGAAACCGGGCGAGAAGATCAGGTCGATAGCCTCGGAATCGGGCATGGCGGCGGCCTGTTCGGCGCTGACCAGCCCTTTTTTGACCGCCTTGTCGCGAATGGCCGCCAGGGGCAGGCCGCCGCCGTCATCGGCCACCTCGATCAGCACCCAGCCGCCATCCTGGCGGGCGCCCAGCCGGATGGTGCCGAAGGTGGGCTTGCCCGCCGCCTGGCGGGTGGCGGCATCCTCGATGCCGTGATCGACGGAATTGCGCAGCAGATGGACGATGGGATCGTTGAGGCGGTCGATCAACTGGCGGTCCAGTTCGATCTCGGTGCCGCCGACCACGCATTCCACATCCTTGCCCAGGGACCGCCCGAGATCACGGATCAGCCGCGCCGCCGGTTCCAGGACGATGGCCAGGGGCAGCATGCGCATGACCAGGGCCTTGGCGTGCAACTCGTCCATCAGCAGTTCCTGGGAGAACACATCCTCGCGCAGGTCGCGGGCAAAGCCGGTGATGGCCGCTGTCGTTTCCCCCCGTCCCTGGGTATCGCGCTCGATTTGGCGGATATCGCTTAGCCGCTGGCGCAGGCGGGCATGGCTGGACACCACTTCGCCCATCAGCCGGATCAGTTCGTCCAGCTTGGTCAGTTGCACCCGCACCGTATCGGCGGATTTCAGCCGCACTTCGGCCTGGGGCGGCGTAGGTGCTTCCTGGGGCGCAGGCTGGTCCTTGTTGGCTACCGTCTCGGCGAGGCTTCCCAGAATTGCGGCCAGGGCGGCGCACAAAGCGGGGTCCGGCTCGGCGGGTTCATTGCCGTCGGCGACCGCGTCCACCTGAGTGGAAAGGGCATCGACGCCCCGCTGCAACAGCCTGCGCAGTTCGGGGCTCCAGCCCAGGCTGCCGTCTCTGAGCGCGCCCAGAACGTCTTCCACCTTATGGGCGGTTTCGGTGATCCGGGTCAGCTTCAGCATCCGCGACGAGCCCTTGACCGTATGGGCGGAGCGGAAGATGGCGTTGATGGTCTCGGAATCGGAGGGTGTGCTGTCGAGGACCGCCAGTCCATCCTCCACCTTGCGCAGATGGTCGCGGGCCTCATCGACGAAGCGGGCGGTAAAGCGCTTGATGTCGAGCGCCATGGATTACCTCCCCACCGATCGGGCTGGGGCGGTATGGCGTTCGCACAGGAACTGGATTTCCCCCAGAGGCAGCCCCAGGGGCAACGCCAATCCTCCATCGGCATCGGGCTGGCTGGCCAATTGCTGCAAGACCACCCGGTAGCTGCGCCGCGCCAGGTCGGCGGAGCCCATGGCGCGGTACAGATCGCCCAGGTAATAATGGGCGGGCCAGCACTCGGGATGGGCATAGACGGCCTTCTTGAACCAGCCCATGGCATCCGGGCCCTGATCTTGCCATTTGGCGGCCAGCCCCAGCAGCACCAGACTGTCCGCCGACCATTCATCGGCGGCCAGGGCCTTGGCCCCCAGATCGGCGGCACCGGCGAAATCCCGGGTCATCAGCCGGGCATAGCCTTCCAGGGCCAGCAGGGTGGCATCGGGTGGCGACAGGCGGTTGCGCGCGCCGAGCAGCAGTTCGACGCGGTCGAACTGCTTGTCGCGGATCAGGGTGCGGGCCTCTTCCACGGAAATGCCGGTGGCCGCGGGGGGCGGAGACTCCGGCTGCGGAATGGGGCGGGGCGGTGGCGTCAGGACCAGCCGGGGCTTGGCAAAGACTGGCGCGGCCGGACCTGCCGCAGGCCGCTTGGCGGGGGCGGCGACCGTTTCGCCCTTCACGAAATAGAAGTCCCCCTCATCCTCCACCAGACGAAAGATGCCCAGATCATTGGCCAGGGTTTCGGCGGACCCGATCACCAGATGGCCCCTGGGACTCATGGCGCGGTGAAAACTCTGCTGAATGGTCCGCCGGGTGGATTCGTCGAAATAGATGGAGACGTTGCGGAAAAACACCACGTCCAGATTGCCAAGGGCGGGCGGAAAGCTCTCGGCCATAAGGTTGAGGTGGTGAAAGCTCACCATGGCTTTGACCCGGTCGTCCACCACCATGGCGTCGCGCCCGGCGGAGCGGAAATAGCGCTGGCGCAATTGCGGCGTCAGGCTGCGGAAGGAAAAGGCGGTGTAGCGCCCGGCCCTTGCCCTGGCCAAGGCGTGATGGTCGATATCGCCGCCCAGAATCCGTACCATGCGGGACGCCGCTTCGCCGAACTTTTCCAATAGCGCCATGGCGATGGAATAGGGCTCCTCGCCCGATGAACATCCGGCCGACAAAATAGTGATGGGCAGGCGGGCGGTCTCGTCAGCCAGAAGCTTGGGCATCAGCCGCTCGACCAGCAGTATCAGTTGCTCGGGCTCGCGGTAGAAATAGGTCTCATTGATGGTCAGCAGGGTGACGAATTCCTGGAACTCGTCCTCGGCCTTGCCCAGTTTGGCGAGATATGCCGCCGATGTGGCGATACCGGTGACCGTCATGCGCTTCTTGATGGCGATGACCAGGGGCTCCTCGCCCACGCCTTCGAGAAGCAGGCCACAGCGGGTGCGGATCAGGGTCTTGAAGGGGCTAAGCTCGGCGGCGTTCACGCTTCGCCTCCCATGCGCGCCCCGGCGATGCTGATCAAGGCTTGGGCCAGCTCTTCCAGGGACAGGACGCGCTGGACCCAGCCGCGCTCGATGGCGATGGCATTCATGCCGAAAATCACCGAACTGCTCTCATTCTGGCCCAGGGTTACGCCTCCGGCCTTGCCGATGGCCTCCATGCCCGCCACGCCGTCGCTGCCCATGCCGGTGAGGATCACCCCGACGGCCCGGCGGCCTGCGGCCTGGGCGACACTGGTCAGCAGCGCGTCGCAACTGGGGCGGTAGACCTGATTGGCCTGTCTGGGGCCCAAGGCGATATGGTGTGTTCCGGTGACGGTCATGTTCCACTCGGAGGGCGCCAGATAGACGGTTCCCGCCGCCAGCGCGTCGCCATCGGAGGCCAGCCGCACAGGCATGGCGGAAATGGAATGCAGCCAGTCCGACATGCCTGAGGCAAAACCGTCGGAAATATGCTGCGCCACCACGATGGGGCAAGGCAGCGGACCGCCGATGAAACTCAGCAGGGCGGCCAGGGCCTGCGGCCCCCCCGTCGAGGCGGCGATGGCGATGATCATGCCCTCGGCCATGGCCGGGTCGGCCGGGAAGGGCCCTTCCATGGGCATGCGGGTCATGGATGGCGGGGCAGAGACCGCGTCGGCGTGGGATCTGGTTCTGGGCAGGGTGATGACCGGAATCTTGGCGACCAGGCGGGCCTTGTCGACAAAGTCCTCCAACTCGCGTTCCGAGGCCATGTTCGGCTTGGCCACCACGTCGATGGCGCCGCGCGATACGGCGCTGAAGGCCTTTTGCGCGTCCGCCACGCCGCTGACCACCAGGATGGGCGCCGCCTTGGAACACATGATGCCCTCGATGGCCTCGAGCCCTCCCATTTCGGGCATCTCGAGATCCATGGTGACAAGATTGGGCCGCAAGACGCGTGTCATCTCGATGGCTTCAATGCCGTTCACGGCTTCGCCGACCACCTCGAAATCGCCGTCGTCTTCGAAGATGGACCGCAGCATGGACCGCGCCAGGCTGCTGTCATCGACGATCAGGACCGAAATCTTGCCGGACGCACCCATCAGGCTTTGGATGTCTCGAGCGAGAAGCTGCCCACCTTCTCGCCCAGTTCACCGGAAAGCCGGGTCATGTCGTGGCTGACAGCCCTGATCCGCGCCAGGGACTGGGCGGTATGGCTGCTGGCCGTGACGATCTCGCGCAGCGCCACCACCACCTGGCTGCTGGCGGTCTTCTGCTGCTGGGTGGACAGGGAAATCTGCTGGGCCGCGCTGGTGGTCTGGCGGGCGGCGTCGACCATGCCGCCCAGAAGCTCGGCGGTGTTGCCGGTGGCGGCCATGCCGTCGGAAATGCTGGCACCGCCTTTTTCCGAGGTGATGATAAGACGGCTGATGGAATCCTGGATCTGATTGACCTTGGTCTCGATCTCGCCGGTGGAATCGGTGACGCTGTCGGCCAGACGGCGGATTTCCGCCGCGACCACGCCGAAACGCCGTCCGGCCTCGCCCGCGCTGGCGGCTTCCAGGGCGGCGTTGAAGGCGATCAGCTTGGTCTGGTCGGCGATGGTGTTGATGATGGACATCACCTTGCTGATTTCCTTGGACCGCGTGCCCAGTTCCAGGATTTCGCTCAGGCTGTTGCTGTTGTCGTTCTGGATGTCGGCCATCTTGGACAGGACCATATCCATGGCTTCGGAGCCGCGCTTGCTTTGCTCCCAGGTCTGGTTGGCGATCTCCACCACCGACTTGGAATGCTCGGAGATCTGGGTGGACGAGGCCGAGAGTTCCTCCATGGTGGAGGTGATCTCGGCCACCGAGGCCGACATTTCGCTGGAGGTTGCGGCCTGGCCTTCCACGGCTCCGTCGATTTCGTGGATGGACTCGATGGCGGCCAGGGCGTGGGAGCGGACCTCCCCCACCAGATTGTGCAGGCGGGCGCGCATGCTTTCCACGGCCAGGGCCAGTTGCCCGATCTCGTCGCCGCCGCCGCCGATCACCGGCTGGGCGAGATCGCCGTTTGCCACCCGCTCGACGCTTTCCGACAGGCGGCCGATGCGTGACGTCAAGTGACGGGCGGCGGACAGCGCTAGGCCCAGCCCCAGGGCCAGGGCCAGACCGGCCACCAGGAGGGCGGTATCGCGGGCGCTGGCCAGGGAGGCGACATAGCGGCTGCGATCCATGGACAATTCGATCACGCCGATGCGCGTGCCGGAGAAATCGGCCACCTCGGCGGCATAGACGGCGCGCGGCCCGTCCTGGACGGAGATGTGCATGATCTGCGGGGCGCCTGCGAAAGCCTTGGCCAGGGAAGCCTCGTCGAACATCGGAATCTTGCCCATGGTCGAGGCGAAAGTGACCGCCTTGCCACCGTCCATCAGATACATGGCGATATCGACGTTGCGTTCGGCCTTGAAGGCGTCGAAAAAGCCCTGTCCAAAGGTCAGGCCGAACTCCACCGTTCCCACGTGGTGGCCGCGGTTGCCGACCGGCGCCACGCCGCGGATGCCAAGGCCCGCCACGCCGCCCTCCAGGCCGCGGGTCGCCTTGCGGGCTTCATTGGCCAAAAGCACGGTCTTGCGGAACGAGGAAAGGTCGTCGCCGAATTTCTCGGGCTTGTGCAGCCGCAGAAACGAGGTGGCGGGCGGCGTGTGGAACTGGAACTGCTCGGCGCCGAAGCCCAGGGCCATGGCGGTCCAGCCCGGCTGCAGAATGGCGGTCAGGGCGGCACGGTCGCCCGTGGCGAACTTGTCTTGCACCATGGGCAGCGAAGCGGTGAAGGCGGCCAGGGATTCCGCCATCCGGCTTTGCAGGAGAATACGGTCGGAGACCGCCTTGTAATGGCCCTCAAGCTCGGCCCGCTCGGCCTGGCCGATGACGTCTTCCATGGCGCGCAGATTGGAGATGGTCAGCATGCTTGCCACCACCACGATGGCGGCCCCCATGGCCAGCATCAGTTTTATGCCGAGCCGTAAATTATCAAACATGCTTGATCCACCCTGATCCTTAAATTCTATTAGATAATTGCAATCTGTGTGGCGCTTGGCAAGCGCTTCACGGGTCTGAGAGTTAATGAAGCTGTGTCGAAATGAAGCGAAAACCGGTAATCTGGGGCGGCTTCGCAAGTTAAGTGACAGAAACTTTGCCGGGCCATGAAATGGCAATACGTGCGCCTGTCGCGGATGACTCTGATCTGCGTTGCATGATTCTGGTGGGGGGCTCTGCTTGAATTGCCGCGCGTCGTGGTCTGTGTGACGATAAGTGGAGTCGGCATTCCTATCCGAAAGGATCGGAGTGCTCCCATCCGATCGGCCCAGATGGCGGAATTTGCTGCGGGCATGTTCCGAAAAGGGGTGGGCTATGGCTGCTGCCTATACCTAATGGAATAGGGCTATCCATACCTCAAGTCACATTTCGTTAATTCCGGCGATGAAATTTGTTTATATTTTCGGCGTATATGCAATGTTAGTAAATGGTGGATCGCCATTAATCGTGGCGGGTGCCTGGGATGTGGGACTTGATAGTCCGTTCGGTCGGGGGGGGAGCCCCTGCGAGATGTCGCAAGCCGAATTCGGATGAGTGCCTGCAGCTCGATGTTGCCGGGGCCTTAGAACCTGTTTTTGCGAATTTTACCCAAATCCTCATTGAGGATCGCTTTCGCATGGGAATTTTTTGGTTTTGGGTTCGCCGCGTTTAGGTTTCGTAATGCGTGTCTTGGGCCGCCTGATTTCGGGGTCTGGCCTTACCTGGGAGTTCTGCAATGGCCGAGAACAACAACTCCAATCCTCCGGGCAACGAGCACGGCAAGGACCAGCCGGGCAAGGACCAGCACGCTGGTACCGAGGATGCACAGCAGTCGCTCGACGACTTGACGGTGCTGCAGAACGTTGACGAGAAGAATATGGGGGAGGCGCGCTACAATGCGACGCGTCCCGTCGATGTCAGCGACACCCAGTTGGGCAACCTCGCCAATGTGCAGCAGGGTTCGACGGGCAACCCGCAAGTCCAGAATCTGGGCGGCATCGCTGGCGGCGCCAACATCTCCCTCGACGTGGCCATCGAGGGGGTCAAGGATAATACCGTGGCGCCGCCCGTGCTCGAGAATCTGGCGGTGGACGTGCGCGACGAGGCTCATTCCGTCGCTGTGAATACCGGTGGCGCTAAGTCGATTGATGTGCGCGAACTCCCTGATCTCGCCAAGCCCGACGCGGAATTCAAGGATCAGGGCCGGGAAACCGTTCAGCCTCAGACCGTCACTCCCGCCGCTGGCTTTGTGCCCAATTCCCAGGCTCCCGAGGCTCCGGCTTCGGCTCCGGCCCCCGTTGCCGCAGTTAAGGAGAAGGCCCCCGAGATCGTTGCTGCCGTCAATCATGCGCCGACGACCCAGGACGGCGAAGTGACGACGGTTGACGACGACACCGCGGTCAAGGGCAAAGTCTCGGTCAACGATCAGGATGGCGACAGCCTGACCTTCTCGCTGGTGGATGCGTCCGGCAGCAAGGTGAGCAGCCTGACCACCGAACACGGCACCGTGACCATCGACGCCAAGACCGGTGAATACACCTTCACGCCCAATGACGAGGCAGACAAGCTTGGTGTGTCGCAATCGGCCCATGACAGCTTCTCGGTGATGGTCGATGACGGGCATGGCGGCACCTCGACCGCCAATATCGGCGTCACCATCACCGGCTCCAATGACGGTCCGACCGTGTCCGCCGATGCCGTCCTGACCGGCGGCGATGAAGACACCTCGATTACCATTCATGCGTCGGATCTGCTGAAGAACGCCCATGACGTGGATGTGGGCGACACGCTGTCTGTGACCAATCTGTCGGCCACCAACGGCACCATCACCGACAATCATGACGGTACCTATACCTTCACGCCGAACCACGATTTCAACGGTCAGGTGGACCTGAGCTATACCGTCTCGGATGGCCATGGGGGCGATACGCCGGCCAAGGCGAGCTTCGATGTGGCCGCGGTCAACGACAAGGCGACGTTGGCGCCCGATGATCTGGTGACCGTGGACGACGACACCAAGAGTGAAGGCTTCGCTCATGGCAGTGACGTGGATGGCGACACGCTGACCTATTCGCTGGTCGATGCCGACGGCAATAAGGTCACCAGCCTGACCACCGATCACGGAACCGTGACCATCGATCCGGATACGGGCAAGTACTCCTTCACGCCCAATGATGAGGCCGACAAGATCGGTTTGGGTCAATCCGCCCATGACAGCTTCAAGGTCGTGGCCAATGACGGCCAGGTGGACAGCGATGTGTCGACGGTCAACGTCACCATCACCGGCTCCAATGACGGGCCGACGGTTACTCACATCGATGCCGTGGCCACCGACGAGGATCATGCCGGGACCGGCCATGTGGCTGGCGCGGATGTGGATGTGGGCGACACGGTGCGTTACCACCTGGTGGACGCCAATGGCAACCAGACCGACACGCTGGTCACCGAGCACGGTTCGGTGAGCATCAACCCGGCGACGGGCGAATACACGTTTACGCCCAACGCCGATGCGCAGCATCTTGGCGCGGGCGTGGTGCAGGCCGACAGCTTCCAGGTTGTGGCCTCGGATGGGTCGCTCAGCAGCGCTCCGACCACGGTCAATGTGAGCATCACTGGCAATAACGACGCGGCCACCATCACCGGCTCGGCGGCCGGTTCGGTGGGTGAGGACGGGAACCATTCGGCGACCGGCCATCTGTCGGTGGCCGATGTGGATTCGGGCCAGGCCCATGTGACGGCCCAGACGGTGGAGACCGACCAGGGCACGTTCAGCATCGGGACCGACGGCAACTGGTCCTTCGCGGTCAATTCCGCCAATGCGGATGTGCAGGCGCTGGGCGCTGGCGAATCCATGACCAAGACCTTCACGGTGGCCAGCGCCGACGGCACGGCGACCCAGGAGGTCACGGTGACCATCAATGGCGCCAATGACAGCGCCACCATCACCGGCTCGGCCGCCGGTTCGGTGGGCGAGGACGGGAACCATTCGGCGACCGGCCATCTGTCGGTGGCCGATGTG